>NZ_JBGOOO010000021.1:0-87596 GCF_041439695.1 Vibrio sp. FF266 | reverse complement strand
TTGAAAAACAATATGTCGCTTAATGCGGTGTCCAGTCTTACTGGAGCAGATCACTCTGCACCACCCACCATGTTAGACACTGCTTGTACCGAGAATAGATTGTAAAGCCAGTTCATTGCTGGGTGGTTTGCAATTAAAGGCTCAATTAGCATCGCTTCAGTTGGCGTAAACTTGTAAATACCAATCCAAGCTAACACTAATGCTACACCAATCACGCCTAGGTTGTATCCGACATTACTCTGTTTTAAATCATAGGTTTGAACATGCATAAAAGTACTCCATTTAATAAAATCTCTGAATATGACCGCAAGAATTCAGATTAAATTTCGCGTTGAGAGTAATACTTAATATATTTATCTAGAGACTCAATAGATGGTGATTTATTGTTTTGATATTAATGCGTAGGCTAGTGATGTTGAACACCAAAGTCATAGGTTGGCGATAGTGCTGTTTTGCAGGTACTACGAGCTTTCTAATTTTTGTTTTCAATGTTAGGAATTTGGATTAGATTACGCTGATGTGCACCCTAATTATAAGAAGAGTATAACCAGTGAAAATCCATAGAATTAACCCGACCAAACGTTGGTCTGATGTGACTGTGTTTAACGGTATTGCAAGCTTTGTTGAAGTACCAGAGACGGATACAACGGCAGGAATTAAGAGTCAGGTTCAGCAAATCTTCGAACAAGCTGAAGAAATGATGAGTTTGGTTGACAGCGATAAATCTCGTGTATTGTCAGTGACTATTTACCTAACGGATTTCGCTAACTTTGATGCACTCAATGAAGTGTGGGAAGCGTGGTTCCCTGAAGGCTGCGCGCCAAGCCGTGCGTGCGTGAAAGCAGAACTCGCTAACCCTGAACTATTGGTTGAGATGTCATTCATGGTTGCTGCTGGTGAAAAGTTTCAATAAGCCGAAATCTCGGTAGATACAAGCGCTAGTAGACATAACTATTAATAAAGTCGACAGCGAACAGATAAAAAAAGCCACTCAGGTGAATCACTTGAGTGGCTTTTTAGTGTTCTACGCTATCCGAAACTAAATCGGATTAGGTATTAAGCGAGACCTTGATCTCTTGCCATCTGCTTCGCGATCTTCGGTGCATGCCATAGACATGGCAGCAAGATAAACGAAACAGGAACGGCAGTGATCACAATGAACGACTGCAGAGCTGAGATGCCGCCAGAGCCCATTGAGATAAGCGCGATAGCCACTGCCCCCATAATGACGCCCCAGAACGTTCTAACTGCTGAGTTAGGTTCTGTAGTACCAGTCATTACTACACTGATGGTGTAGGTCATTGAGTCACCTGTGGTCACAATGAACGTGGTCGTCAGGATAAGGAACAGGATTGCAATCAGAGTCGGGAACGGTAGTTGCGAAGTAATAGCTAGTAGTACAGCTGGAAGGTTGAAACCTTCGAATGCGCTAGATATTACGCCTGGGTTCTCTAATTCAAACGCTAAGCCACTACCACCAACAATGCTGAACCAAAAACAAGTCACAAGCGGTGCAACGATGCTGATGGAAACGATCATTTGGCGAATAGTTCGGCCACGTGAGATACGAGCAATGAAGATCGCCATCATTGGGCCATAACCTAAGAACCAACCCCAGAAGAATACAGTCCAGCCACCTAGCCACGCAGTATCTTGGCGGTATAGCGCCATTGGGATAAAGTTGTCGACCATTTCACCGATGCCTTGTAGGTAGCCATCAATGATAAAGCTGGTTGGGCCAACAAGGAGAATGTAAACGATTAGGCACACCGATAAGATGATGTTGTAACGGCTTACCAGTTGGATGCCTTTACTTAGACCACTTAATGCCGACAGCGTATACATTGCAATAGCGAATAGAATAACGACGCTTTGGGTAGCAAAGCTGTCAGAAATTCCAAATAGTTCGCTCAGTGCGTAGCTGATCTGTAGGCCAAGGAAGCCGATAGGGCCGATTGTACCTGCGGCTACTGCCACAATGCTGCACGCATCAACGACGTTACCAATCCAGCTGTTGATTGCCTTGTCGCCCAGTACTGGGTAAAGCAGGGTGCGTGGCTTAAGAGGAAGGCCTTTTTCGTAGTGCAAGTACATAAGCACAATCGAAGAGAGACCACCTAAGATAGCCCATGCAAGGAAACCCCAGTGCATGAAAGATTGTGATAGTGCATTGAATGCCATCGCTTGAAGGTCTGCATTGCCATACAGCGGTGGAGCTGAAACAAAGTGAGCAATTGGCTCTGCAGCTGCCCAGAACACGCCACCACCCGCAAGGAGTGTACATAGGACGATAGACATCCATTTAAACGTAGTCATTTCTGGTAGGGCAAGCTTCCCTAAACGAACATGGCCTGTGCGACTTAGTGCAAGCACTAAACCGATAATGAAATTGAGTAGTAGTAGGACTTGCCAGAAAGCACCGAACCATTTAGTTGAGTAACTAAAGCCGATGTTGACAAGTTCGGACAATACGGAGGTGTTGGTGAAAGCAAGGATGACAAAGAGGGTCAGGAAACTGCCACTCAGCCAAAAGACTGGGTTTCCGAGTTCCAGTTTTTCACCCAAAGATTGAGCTCTATTGAAATCGATAGAAGTAGATTCTGCGTTGATGTTTTCGTTGGCGACTTGCGTCAAGTTGGACATTATTTCTTCGCTATATTTGGCTCTTTCAAGCCTATGTATTTCTCCCACATTCGGATAAAAATGTGAGGCTCGTCAAAAAAGCCGCTGATACTAACATATTTGTAATCAAAAAGTGGGCGATTTCATAAAATAATCCCGAATCGCCAATAAATCCCTACTTTTTGGTTAGTTTTGATACGAATTTTTCTCAAACTCAAATCACATTTCTGACTCTTGAGACACTATTTTTTTAGCTTTGCGAAATAAATTAATATTAGTTGTTGGTGCAAAATAAGTGTCGAGTCATTGCATGCTATAAACAAATTAATGCGAGTCATTTTATAAATAAGGAATATTTTAGGTGTTTAATTGGCACTGTTACCTACAGTTGTTTTGCGAAGGAATTTAAGTGGCAAGAAAAGTGTCATTTACTTTAAATATCTTAAAACAACAACTTAAGGGACTGCAAACATGCACCTAAATCAAGGAAGAGTGGCCAAAAAGGTTTTTACACTCAGTACTCTCACTGCGTCATGCTTAATGGCTTTCAATAGCTATGCGGCTGTGGATTGCTCAACGTTAGAAGCGTGGGATCCTGCCACGGTTTACACCGGCGGCGATCAAGTTTCACATGACGGTAGTGCTTACAAAGCCAATTATTGGAATCAAAATAACAACCCAAACCAATTCGAAGGTGACCATGCACAATGGAAGAAGGTTGATGTGTGTAGCGGTGGTGGTACGCCCAATGAAGTGCCAACGGCTTCGTTAACGACTCCATCAGCCTCTGACATAATCACTGAAGGCGATAACGTGGTCTTGAGTGCAACGGCGCTAGATTCTGACGGCAGTGTTACCTCGGTTGAATTCTTCATTGATGGAACTTCAGTTGCGGTTGTAACAGCTGCACCTTTCGAAGCGGCTTGGGCTGCAACGTCTGGTAGCCATCAGGTTTCGGTTGTTGCTACAGACAATGAAGGCGCGGCTAGCTTAGCGAGCGCGGTCTCTATTTCTGTCGATTCAGTTACACCTGGAAATGAAGCGCCGACAGTATCGGTTGCGCTTTCTGCATCTTCGGTTGATGTTGGTGGTGTGGTAACGCTTACCGCAACGGCAACAGACAGCGATGGTACGGTTGATAAGGTCGATTTTTATGTGGCAGGTTCTTTAGTCGGAACGGCTGCGACAAGCCCATACACGCTTAACTACACAACCACTCAAGCGGGTTCTTTAGCGGTTTACGCAAAAGCGACTGACAATCAAGGCGCAACGACAGATTCAGCGCTGGCTTCTTTGACGGTGAATGGCGTACCAACGGTGAGCACTTGTCGACCTGATGGCTTGTATCAAACTCAAGGTGTCGATGTTCCTTATTGTACGATTTACGATGATGAAGGCCGTGAGAAAATGGGCGCGGATCACCCACGTCGTGTCATTGGTTACTTCACCAGCTGGCGTGCAGGGGATGACCCACAAGCTGCTTACCTAGTAAATGACATTCCTTGGGAACAACTCACACACATTAACTACGCTTTCGTGAGCATCGGCTCTGATGGCAAAGTAAACGTGGGTGATGTGAACGATCCGAACAACGCAGCGGTTGGTAAAGAGTGGCCGGGCGTGGAAGTTGACCCAGCATTAGGCTTCAAAGGTCACTTCGGAGCATTAGCGACAGCGAAGAAAAAACACGATGTTAAGACTTTAATCTCAATCGGTGGTTGGGCGGAGACCGGTGGCCACTTCGCCACTGATGGTAGCCGAGTGGCTGATGGTGGTTTCTATACCATGACGACCAATGCTGACGGTTCTATTAACCATCAAGGTATCGAAACATTCGCAACTTCAGCGGTTGAAATGCTTCGTAAATACCAGTTCGATGGTCTAGATATCGATTACGAATACCCGACGTCAATGGCGGGCGCAGGTAATCCGTACGATAAAGACTTTATGGAACCACGTCGTCAATACCTATGGGCTTCTTACCAAGTGTTGATGAAAGTGTTGCGTGAGAAGCTTGATGCAGCCTCCGCGCAAGATGGCAATCACTACATGTTAACGATCGCAGCGCCTTCTTCGGGTTACCTACTGCGTGGTATGGAAACATTCGATGTAACCAAATATCTCGATTACGTAAATATCATGTCTTATGACCTTCACGGTGCGTGGAACGATCACGTAGGCCATAACGCTGCGTTGTTTGATACAGGTAAAGATTCAGAGTTAGCACAGTGGAACGTATACGGCACAGCGGCTTACGGCGGTATCGGTTACCTGAATACGGATTGGGCCTACCACTACTTCCGTGGTTCTATGCCAGCAGGTCGTATTAACATCGGTGTGCCTTACTACACACGTGGTTGGCAAGGTGTAACTGGTGGTGAGAATGGTCTTTGGGGCCGAGCAGCACTGCCAAACCAAGCTGAATGTTCAGCAGGTACTGGTGAAGGCGAGAAGAACAACTGCGGCCATGGCGCAATTGGTATCGATAACATGTGGCACGATACTGATCCGAAAGGCAACGAAATGGGTGCAGGTTCAAACCCAATGTGGCATGCGAAGAACTTAGAGAAAGGCATTTGGGGTTCTTATGCAGCAGCTTACAAGCTTGATCCTGTTAACGATCCTTCAGATGTTCTAATGGGGACTTACACGCGTAACTATGACAGCGTGGCTGTTGCTCCTTGGTTGTGGAACGCAGAGAAGGGCGTATTCCTTTCAACGGAAGATAAAGATTCTATCGATGTGAAAGCCGATTACGTTATCGACAAAGAAATCGGTGGCATCATGTTCTGGGAACTAGCAGGGGATTACAACTGTTACGTACTCGATGCGAACGGTAACCGAACTTCAATCGATACAACCGAACAGGCGTGTAATAGCGGAAACGGTGAGTTCCATATGGGTAACACTATGACGAAAGCTATCTACGATAAGTTTAAGTCAGCTACTCCATATGGAAACAAGGTTGCAACGGGTGCTATCCCAACGGAAGCATTAGATATTACTGTTTCTGTAGGTGGCTTCAAAGTCGGTGATCAAAACTATCCAATTAACCCTAAGATCACGTTTACAAACAATACAGGTCAAGCGCTTCCTGGTGGTACTGAGTTCCAGTTCGATATCCCAGTGTCTGCGCCTGATAACGCAAAAGATCAATCGGGCGGTGGTTTGTCTGTGATTGCTTCTGGTCACACTCGTGCCAATAATATTGGTGGTCTAGATGGTCCGATGCACAGAGTAGCGTTTACATTACCTGCATGGAAAGAGCTTCCTGCTGGTGGTGTGTATGAACTCGATATGGTTTATTACTTGCCAATTTCTGGCCCTGCAAACTATACAGTGAATGTGAATAGTGTCGATTATGCATTTAGCTTTGAGCAGCCGGATCTACCACTGGGTGATATCAGTACTGGTGGCGGTAATCCTGGTGATGGCGGTACCAACCCAGGTACATGCGATACTGCGGGTTTAGCTGTATATCCCGACTTACCTCAGAAAGATTGGGCGGGTAACCCAAGCCACGCAAACACGGGCGACCAAGTGGTTCATAACGGTAGTGTTTACCAAGCAAACTGGTGGACAAGTGCCGAGCCGGGAAGTGACGGCAGTTGGACCAAAGTGTGCTCTTAATTTAATGCTAAGCAATGTATTTATAGACAATAGAGCGTAGTAATAGGTAATAAATGCGAATGCTTTTAAGTCGATTTATCAGGGCTTTAGTATAAATTAAGTTATCAATTTAAACGTAAAATCAAAACGCCGAACTGAATCCAGTTCGGCGTTTTTGTTATAAGTCAGAGATTGCACATGAAAAGCGCTATTAATATCGACTATCGTTCAGTAAAATCGATAAATATGATATAAAACAATCTACTTATAAAAACAATAGCGTTACCTAAAATTTAAAAGCTATGAGGTGATTTTGAAAGTAAGACGTAAGTATATCCTCAACTTTTCCATCGTGTTGGCCCTCGTATCTTTGGTCCTCTCTGCTATTCAATTTAACCGAACCAAAGAATCACTTTTAGAGTCTAATCAATTCTTCTTCCGTACTATTGTAAACGCAAGCTACGACATCGTAGATACTACCGTTAACGAAGCTATTAAAACCTATCTCAAAGGTGTGACTGATACTGTCGCTTCTCACACACTAGGTGTCACTCCAGAACAAGAAGTTAAAGAAGTCATCCGAATTGCTAACGAATTGGTGATTGGAGAGTCAGGTTATATCTATTTGATGTCACCACAAGGTGTCCACCTGTATCATCCGTTTTTACAAGGGCAAAATCGCGCGCATTTAACCCATATTCAAACGCAACTGACCTCAAAGTCTGGAATGACTCAGTATTCTCATGCTAATCCACATGAAGTCGGCAAGCGTGCGAAGGTCGCGTATTCAGTGAGGCTACCGAGTGGTAATACATTGGTGGCGACCACTTATAAAGATGAACTCATGTACTTGGTCGATCTCGAAGCGCTTAAAGATAAACTAAGAAAGTATTCATATGGCGATAGTGGTTATGTATATATTGTTGATTTGCAAGGCGAGCTAGTCCTCCGACCCAATTTTGAACACGAACACTTGAAAGCCTTAATTGGTTATTCATCAGAGTTGCTCATCGATAAGGTCGTTGCTGAGCCTGAAGGGCATTTTAGTTACTCAATTTCAGATGACAACGGTACGACAAACAAAAACATTTTCTATAAGTTCTACCCATATCTGAATTGGATCATTTCTGCTGGAGTTTTGGAGCAAGAGCTCAATAAGAACCACAGTTTATTGCTAGTTAGTTTGATGACCTTGGTTATAAGTTTGCTTAGCATCATCGCCGTTTTGGTGCTTTACCTGCGGCACCGTCATTTAAAGATCTTAGATGTAGCTAGCTTAGATTATCTTACGGGGTTGAGTAATCGGCGGGACTTTATTTCTCAGGTTAAGGTGAGAATTTTAGAGTGTTCGCCTTATCCGTTAAAAGGTGTTGGTATCATTCTTCTAGATATTGACCATTTTAAATCGGTAAACGATCTACACGGGCATAATGAAGGCGATAGAGTGATCTGTGCCGTTGCAAAAGTATTGAAGCAATTTGCAAATGAAAATCGTCTAATTGCTCGCTATGGCGGTGAGGAATTTATCTTTGTGACTTTTGATTGCAATGAATATCAATTGTACGAGTTGTCGGAAGAGCTTAGGCGTAGCGTCGAAAAAATTGAGGGGTTAGTGTTACCTGTAACGGTCAGTGTTGGGTGTCGCTATGCAAATGCACTGTTCCACATAGAAGGCACGATAGACCAAGCTGACAAAGCACTTTATCAAGCGAAAAAGAATGGACGCAATAACACACAGGTATACAGAGAGAGTCAATATCGTATTGTCTGTCATTGAAGTTTTCTAAAACTGATAAGCATGAAAAAGCCCAAATAGAACGTTCTATTTGGGCTTTTTTAGAATTGTTTGAAAGTGCTGGCCGTTAATCTAAGCTTTTGCTGCTTTCATCGCTTCATTTTTTTTTCCTTTTGCATTTTTGCAAGGAAGTAGATGTTCACACAAGCGATGAAACCGTTGGTTGCAACCACTGGCCATGCATCAATCATAACGCCGTATGCTGTGAATAGAGTACAGCCAACAAAGTTAAGGACACGCAGACGCACGATATCTTTCATTGTTAATGAAATTGCGACCATAATAGATGCCGCGTAACCTAAAATTTCAACCATATTGAATTCCATTGTGTGACCCTCTTAAATTTGCCGATGCTTTATCGGTACCAATTCTTCTCTTCATGAGATGATTGAGGAAGCTCCGTGCCCCGAATGGTTTGGTTATGTTTAACTAAGTTTACTATACCGAGTCTATTTCTGTGGTTAAACCCCCAAAATGAGTAGAAGTGAAGGTTAGCGATTACGCAAACGTTTAATGATCTTTCTATTAATATAATTACTGTTTATGTTGAAGGTCAAATTGATAATTATTCTTGTATAGGAAAGGAAGCCGCGAATGATAAAACGATTCATATGTGCAACAAAAGGCGTAAATAAAGTCGCGTTGTTGGCTTTGATAGCGATTGGACTGACAGCGTGTACAACCAATGAAACGACTCCAACTCACAATTATGGCGTGGTGACCAGTGGTGACTTTGATTTCATGAAGCATGGGGTAGTCACGTACTCATGGCATCCCGAATCAGAGCAAGTGTACCTTTCTGAAAAATATGACAAGACGGTCGTCACTGATCTTGTACGCGAAGCGATTAAAGAACAACTTTCATTGAAAGGTTATCAGTTGAAATCCGGGGCTGGTGATGTCGTAGTGGGTTTTGGATTAGCTGAAGAATCTGAACTGAACGATGAATCGATCTTTGATGCGATTCAGCTATCTACAGGTGTGCCATTTTATAGTGATGATGGAAAGGTAAGCGAGAAAGGATCTTTGTATATTGCTTTTTTTGTTCCTAATTCGGAAGTTATACAGTGGCAAGCACTGGCGCAGTCTGGTATCCAACCTGATTTAGAGCCGAGCGAAAGCAAACAGCGGGTTATGGGCTTTGTTGAAATGTTATTTAGACGTATGCCCGAGAGGTAAAGCGAAGTGTTGAATGCATTCATTGAGTCAATCGTTTTTGTGTAAAAAACGGACAGGTCGCAGATTATACTTTTTTATTTGTAACGAACCGTACAAATACGTAAAGCAACGTAAAGTTCGCGCTTCTTTTGCTAGCATTTGTCTATACTGAACAAAACGTTAACTTAGGTTTAATTCAATGAAACGGTTCTCAAAATACTCTCTCCCTCTATTAAGTATGTTCATTGTAAGTAACGCAGCGATCGTAGCAAATACTGCTGTCGCGGCACCTTCTATAGTACCAAGCCCACCTAGCCTAGGCGCAAAAGGGTATGTGTTAATTGATTTTAACTCTGGTGATGTGCTGGTAGAAAAAAACGCACACACTAAGTTGAACCCAGCGAGTTTAACCAAGCTTATGACCAGTTATGTGGCTGGACAAGAGATGAAACGAGGTAACATCTCTGCGGATGATCAGGTGCGAATTAGCGAAAACGCATGGGCGAAAAACTTCCCTGATTCTTCAAAAATGTTCATCGAAGTGAACACTGATGTCGCGATGATGGATCTTTACCGTGGCTTGATTATTCAATCAGGGAACGATGCGAGTGTTGCGATTGCAGAACATGTTGCAGGCTCACAAGATGCATTTGTTGACTTGATGAACTCTTGGGCAGCTTCGCTAAAACTGGAAAATACCCATTTTGCGAATGCACATGGTTTAGATGCGGACGATCTCTATTCAACGCCTTATGATATCGCTCTATTAGGCCGTGCGATTATTCGCGATTTACCGGATGTGTATGGTTTATACAGCGAACGCTCGTTTAGCTACAACAAGATTACACAACACAACCGCAATGGCTTATTACGTGATAGAAGCTTGACGGTCGATGGCATGAAAACAGGCTACACCTCTGGTGCCGGCTACAGTTTAGCGAGTTCGGCGACACAAGGTGAGATGAGACTTATTGCGGTTGTGATGGGCGCATCAAGCGTTAAGAGTCGTGAGTCAGACAGCAAACAATTGTTGAGCTATGGTTTTCGTTTCTTCGATACTCTAAACCCTCATCAAGGCGGTGACCAAGTCGCTGAAGAGAAGGTGTGGTTTGGTGCTCAAGATACGTTGAAGCTAGGCGTTGCAGAAGATACGTTTATTACGCTGCCTAAGTCAGACAGCAAAAAGTTAACGGCATCGATTGAACTAATATCTGAACTGAAAGCCCCGATTTCAGAAGGCCAAACCTTAGGCGTTGTTCATTACACCGTTGATGGTGAAGATGTTCAAACTCAACCTTTGATCGCGTTGGAAGCGGTAGAGCAGGCTGGCTTGTTCAAACGCTTGATGGACTACGTAAAGCTATTTTTTGCTAGTCTGTTCTAAATCGAGGCTAGTCTGTTGTAAAGCGAGATAGTGGCGACAAGTCGCGATGGAAAACCATAAATAGTATGGGCGTTGTGAGTAAATCACAGCGCCTATTTTTATTTCTACATCAATCAAAACACTGCGCCGCACTATCTTTATTAGCCGTAGCGGTCGGTTTCGATTACTATACGCAAAATTTAGCAGCGTAGTCACTTATGACGATTGAGATAAAGAACGTAACCGAACCCGAAGTAACATGTGCTAATTGTCAGGCATGCTGTTGCCGTTTAGAGGTTATGATCATCACAGATACAGGCGTACCTGAAGAGCATATCGCTTATGATGAATGGGGCGGCGAAACGATGTTGCGACTCGACGACGGTTGGTGTTCTGCTGTAGATAGAGAAACACTGATGTGTACTATTTACGAAAACCGACCTTGGATCTGTCGTGAATTCGAAATGGCCTCTTTTGAATGTGTTGATCAGCGCAAGGATGTAATGGGTTAAGACTTTATCTTAGCTATCGATGTTAGTTGAGCTCTAACTGTTCTTAGAGCTTTAACTATTCCTTGCGCTCAAATACTTCGCAAGAAAATCGATAAACACTCGGATTCTTTGGGGCAAATAATCGCTCGCATGATACACCACGTACATTGGTAGCTGGTTATTACTCCAATCTTCCAATAACCTTTTTAGTTCTCCTTTCTCAACATACTCTTTGCCCATCCAATCCGGTAAAGCAACAATACCTAAACCTTGTCGAGCCATTTTAAGTAGCATATCTGGGCTATCTGAAGTGAATATTTGATTTACTTTAATGGTATTAGTTTTGTCGCTCTTGTCGGTAAAACGCCATTCATTCGCAGGGCTCATCAGGGAGTAGGTTAAGCATTGGTGTTCGCTCAAATCTTGTGGATACAGAGGAATCCCTTGTTTTTCTAGATAATCTGGTGATGCGAAGTAGTGAACTTTGTTGTTAAACAAGAAGCGTGCTTTTAGCCCTGAGTCTTTGAGTTGTGACGCGCGGATGGCAACATCAATATTGTGTTCATTAAGGTTGACGATGCGGTCATCGATGCTGAGGTTAATGCGGATACCTGGGTGCTGTTCAATGAAAGCTTGAAGCGGCTCACTGAGTAACATCGATGAAAAAGCACTTGGCGCAGATATTTTAAGCTCACCTTCCACGGATTCTGTTTCACGCTTGAGCCTACTTTCTATGGTAGACATCTCTTCGAGTAAACGGGAGCAATAAGTCAGGTAGTCTTTGCCTGCATGGGTTAGGGATATTTTGCGACTGTTTCGCTGAAACAGCGTCATTCCTAAATCACTTTCTAACCACGCAATCTTTTTACTTACGGCACTTTGTGTCACGTCGAGTTTATTGGCAGTAGCAGTAAAACTGTTCAGCTGCGCAGTTTCCACGAAGATACGAATACACTCAATTTTATCCATTCTAGTTGTCCTATATCTTGTACCTAAACCCAATCATTCCAAATTGGAATCCTAACTATCATAAAACTAGCATTTATCGTTCTATTTATGAATGGTTAAATGATTCCACTAGGTTAATGATTCTTAAGAAAGGTGGCAACATGAGTACAGTAGTGAGTGTATTACTAGTGGTGTTCTTTTTATTGGCGAGTTCAATCAAGACAATTGCTTGGCAAAAGAAAGTGTTTGAAATCCAGCTTGGCTTTTTTAAAAGCTATGGATTAAATCGCGTCATCATGTTTCTAGTTGGCATGGTTGAGTTTACTGGAGCTGTATTGTTGCTCTGTGCTTTGGTTGGTTTAGCACCTGAACATACGCAACTGATGGGAGGTTTGATATTAGCGAGTACTTCACTAGGGGCGATTTACTTTCATTTGAGATTCGATACGTGGAAGGATGGTATTCCCGCGATAGTTACTCTGTTGGGTTCTGGCTTCTTGGTCATTGCATCGTACTAAGTTTATTCGACATGTAGCGATAGCTATGAGAGGCAAAGGAAATAAGAGTAGGGCACGAAGCCCTACCAAATGGAAACGGTTTAGAACTCAGAAGGCACTTCAAACTCGAGCCATTCACCGGTTGTTGGGTGAATCAGTTTTAAGTAGCCAGCGTGAAGGTGTAAACGCTCACGTTTGTATCCGTATAAGTCGTCACCACGAATCGGTACACCAAGGCCTGACGGGTGAGCACAGTGTACGCGCAGCTGGTGGGTTCGTCCTGTTTTAGGGTACAAGTGAACCTTGGTTTTGCCATTGTTGGTGCTGACCGCTTCCCAATGAGTTTCAGCATTACGTCCATGTTCATGGCAAACCAATTGTCTTGGTCTGTCTGTTATGTCGCCGCGCAAGGGCAAGCTGATATCGCCAGATTTGCCGTCGATTTCACCATCTAACAGAGCTGTATATCGTTTCTCTACGGTTCTATCAATGAACTGCTTCTGGATGTGTTTATTGGACTCTGCGGTCAGCGCCAAGATCAATAAGCCTGACGTCGACATGTCCAATCGATGGATAATCAAAGGGCCTGTTGCATCGGGATAACGCGCTTTAATACGGGTATAAACAGAGTCTTCGATAAACTTACCAGGAACCGACAAGAACTCCTCGGGTTTATTCACCACCACGATCTCGTCATCTTCATAGACAATATCAAACGACTTACCAACCGCAGGGTTCACGATAAGCGGGTTCTCTTCTAATTCGATGCCGTTTAACTGGTGGTCGAGGATCTCGAAGCTTTTACTTTGGCAAACCGGGTACAGGTTTGCGTGCTGGCGAATGACAGCCGTTGGAGGCAATCCCCACCAAAACTCAGACAATGCTAATGGCTGAAAGCCGTGTTCAAAAGCAAAATTAAGCAGCTTAGGTAGGCAGCAGTCGCCAGAGCCTTCAAGAGCGTCTTTGCCATCTAACAATTCAAGCAGGTTCTTTGATTCGAGAGCTTGGTTGTTAAAGCGATAATGAGACAACCGTTGCGCTTCTAATTCGGCTGAGATCGCTTGGTACTCTTGCTTGCGGCTCGTGAGTTCGCTTTCGATAGCATCAACTTGCGACTGGCGTTCTGCGATCTTTTGTTTCAACTCGATTCTAAGTGCTTTTAAGTCGCGTTTCTCTTGGCTGCTTTGATTGCCCAGTTGTTTGAGCAAATTCGCTGCTGACTCTAGATTCCCCAATGCCTTTTCTTGATTGGCTTGTTCTCTGAGTTCGTTACGCTGAGATTTGTTTGCTGCCATGGCTAATTGAAAGGCTTCGATAGCTTGTGCTGATTCGATTTTTAACTCTTCAAATTCAGCCAATAATGCGTCTAGGTTGTGCGACTGTTGTAGTTTTTCAATGTCATCCGCTAGTTGCGATTGGCGAGCAAGGTTTGCACTGTTGTGAGATTGAAACTGTTCTGAATCGAAGGCTGATGGAACAAAGTTAATGTTGTTTAACTGAGAGGCCAAAGACGGATATAACTGCAAACCTGAAAACGCAGAAAGGTAACCTAGCTCTTGTGTAGTTGGGTTCTGAACAAGAAGCACGGCGTAGAGGTTGCCTTGCGATGTTTCATTCACACCGCAGTCGAGTAACGACTGCTGAAGTTGCTGCATGGCAAACTCACACGTTGGATGTGGTGTGTAGTAGTACGGAAACGTAAAACGAGTCGGTAGCGGTAAGTCTACATTCGTATTGTCGTTTTTTAGGTGCAGTGGTGTGTATTGAGCAAGGTTTGCTGACATGAAGATCAAACTCTATGGCTGTTCAGTTAGAGTTCGGTATTGTTGTCGAAATGAAGGCAAATGAGAAGCCAAAGCGAAAGATAAATCGGCTTTGGCTTCATTTAGTTGCTTGTGCTTATCCGAAGCGCGTCCGAGCTTGATTGAAACTCGATCAGTTCGAGTGTTCTAGCTCTAGTTGCTCGGCTTTTTGGTAAGCAGGGTGGCTCGTTAAAAGATCACCGTATTTAGCAATGTTAGGGTAGAGCGCAGTGGCACCGAAGTTACCCACGATTTCTACGATGAACGACATCATGAAATCGGCACCCGTCAGAGTATCAGCAACAAGGTAAGTTTTACCTTCAAGCGCTTCGTTGACAAAGGTTAGGATCTTTTGGTTTTCATCATCAGCGTAGCCGCCAAGGAAATTAGTCTCGCAACCGTCTTTCATCACAAAGATTTTAAGTAGCATTGGCAGAATACCAGAGCTTTCAGCGAAGTGAAGCCACTGTGAGTATTCCACGTAGTCAGCGGTGCCGCGCACTGGTGCGAACTTACCTTGACCGTATTTGTCGATTAGGTACTCGGTGATAGCACCAGATTCGCTGATCACGACGCCATCGTCATCAATAACCGGAGATTTACCAAGAGGATGAACGGCCTTCAATTCTGGTGGCGCTAGAAACGTTACACTGTCTCGTTGGTATGGTTTGATTTGGTAATCTACTCCAAGCTCTTCCAATAGCCAGATGATGCGTTTTGAGCGAGATTTGTTTAGGTGATGCAAAGTAATCATGATTTTACCTAGTTAACTGGTTCAGTTTTTGAATTTATTTAGCTTCGTTTGTTTTGATAACAAGCTTACCGAAGTTTTGGCCTTCCAATAGACCCATGAATGCTTGTGGCGCCTCGTCTAGGCCTTCAACTAGGTGCTCACGGTAATGCATCTTGCCTTGAGACAACCATTCTGTCATTTGAACAGCAAACTCATTGTAACGGTGTGCGTAATCATCAAAGATAATGAAACCTTGCATCTTAATACGCTTGACCAAAAGAGTGCCCATAAGGCTAGACATGCGATCTGGGCCTTCAGGAAGTGATGTCGCATTGTATTGTGAAATAAGGCCACAAACAGGAATGCGAGCACCAGTGTTAAGCAACGGCATTACCGCATCGAACACCTTGCCGCCAACGTTTTCAAAATAAACGTCGATGCCGTTGCTACATGCTTTAGCCAGTTGCTCCGCGAAGTCGTCGGCTTTGTGGTCGATACATTCATCAAAACCAAGCACTTCTTTCGCGTACTGACATTTCTCTTGACCACCAGCAACGCCAATGACACGACAGCCTTTTAATTTTCCGATTTGGCCAACGGTTGCGCCTACTGCACCTGTTGCAGCCGCAACGACTAGAGTGTCGCCTTCTTTAGGTTGGCCGATATCAAGTAAGCCCATGTACGCAGTAAAGCCTGGCATACCCATGATGCCTAGTGCGTAAGAAGGGTGTGTTGGCTCTTTACCTAGTTTGATTAGGCCTTCACCATCAGACACACCAAGATCTTGCCAACCGGTGTAAGCCAGTACCCATTCGCCAACTTCAAAATCGCTATTGTTTGACTCTTCAACCTGACACACGGTTGCACCGACCATCACTTCATCAATCGCAACAGGGTTTGCGTAAGATTTAGCATCGCTCATTCGGCCACGCATGTACGGGTCTAGAGAAAGGTAAACTGAGCGAAGTAACATCTCGCCGTCTTTAATTGTTGGTGCGGCTACTGTCTCCAAACGGAAGTTATCTTGAGTCGGTGCGCCTACTGGGCGAGAAGCCAATACGATGCGGCGGTTGTCTTGTTGAGTCATTGGGTATCCTTAATTTTATATTATGTTTATTTAGAATTAGACCAGTCGTCTAGTTTTGTTGTCTAAAAATCCCGCCGTCATCAAATGATAAGAGGGCGGGTTATCTGTCGTTAGTAAAGACTAAACACACTACGTGGTTAGTTTTTACCTTTTAAAATCTGTTGGGTTAGGTTTAAAGCTGATTCTAAGCTACGTGAACTCTGGCTTAGTTTGCTTAATAAGCTTGCGCCTAACCACATAGAATATAGATTTTGAGCGGTTTCTTGGCTCTCTTCAACCTTTATCGAGCCATCATCAATACCACCGACAATGCACTGCTCGATGGTATGCGTCACTTTCTCAGCACCTTTCAATAGCGCTTGGCGCATAGGATCAGAAAGATCAGAAACTTCGGCGCTGAGCTTAACGACTAAGCATTTATGAGCGTTACAAGTACCGTTTTCAATCTGTGACCATCGAGTGAAATAACTGATAATTCTCTGGTAATGGTTGCCTTCACCATGAACCAAAATAGTTTCAACTCTGCTGATGTAGGTCCCAAAATAGTGCTGGATCAGAGCCTCGCCAAATTGCTCTTTAGATTTAAAGTAGTGGTAAAACGATCCTTTTGGAACATCCGCTTCTTTAAGCAATTGCGATAAGCCAACGCCGTTAAAGCCGTTGTTCACTATTAATTGGTAGCCAACATCTAAAACATGCAGGCGTGTGTCGTTCGTTTTATCGTTCATGGGCTTACTATAAGTTAAATTAGACCAGTCGTCTAGTCTTCGGCTTTTTGAGGTATATTCCGTCGTTACAAAAGTGGCTTCAACTATTCAATTATTCAATTATTCAAACGGTCACATATAAAAAAGCCCCAACATAGCTCGTATGTTAGGGCTTAAATCAGTATCTTCAATTATTTGATAGAGATTAACTCAACATCAAAAATCAAAGTTGCTGATGGTGGGATAGGGCCTGAACCACCTTTACCGTAAGCCAATTGGCTTGGGATAAACAGGCGAACTTTTTGGCCTTCGACCATGTAAGTCAAACCTTCTTGCCAGCCTTTTATCACTTGTTTAAGAGCAAATGAGATTGGCTCACCACGATCAACAGAGCTGTCGAAAACAGTGCCGTCGATAAGTGTACCGTGGTAATGAACCGTTACTTTGCTGTTCTTAGTTGGGTGCTCTGTACCAGTACCTTCTTCAAGAACTAGGTATTGAAGACCACTTTCAGTCGTAACAA
Source organism: Vibrio sp. FF266 (assembly GCF_041439695.1). Classification (NCBI taxonomy): domain Bacteria; kingdom Pseudomonadati; phylum Pseudomonadota; class Gammaproteobacteria; order Vibrionales; family Vibrionaceae; genus Vibrio; species Vibrio sp. FF266. The sequence continues at coordinate 70,261 of NZ_JBGOOO010000021.1, read as the reverse complement.
CCCCTTTTTTAGCGCCGTTTTCGATAAGGAATTGTTGGCCTTGTTCGATATTTTCTTCGCCAGATTTATGGTTCATCCAAGTGCGGTAGATCATGAAGCCAGCCAAAATAAAGACAATGACCGGGATGATAAATTTAGACATAGTAAAACCTATTTATTGTTGATTTTTTATAGAGAAAAGCCGTTACGGCTGAGTCAAAAGGTAGTTGATCGTTTTTGCGATACCTTGAACATCTTGGTGACCTGCTGTGAGTACTTGGTATTTACCGTTGATGATAAATGTTGGTACTGAGTTGATTTGACCTTTTACTGAGATCTCTTCAGCTTTCTTTACGTAGTCAAATAGAGCGACTTGCTGTTCTTTGTTCAGTTGGTATGGGCTAACCAGACCACGAGAAGTGAACGCAGTCTCTAGAGCTTGTTGACGTTGTTCAGGAGTCGCATCTGCACCCATTTGAACCGCAGCAAATAGGTCGTCCATGAACGCGTGGTCAGGTGTCGCATCAAGTTGCATTACTGCTGTGTAGTAGATCATTGCGCTGATTTGAGCACTTTCATTGAACGTAACGTGCATCTTGCCAATAGTTTGGTCTGTTAGAGATTCGATCTCTGGAATTGCACTTTCCATTTGACGGCAGTGACCACAATTTAGAGAGAAGATTTCAGTGATCGGAGACAGGTTAAATTCAGTTAGAGCAGTAGGCAGCGCTTCGTATTGAACGCCTTTCTGTGGCTCGTCTGTTTCACTACAACCCGCGATAATCAGTACGGCAGCAAGTGCTGTGATGAATTTAGTAAATGGTTTAAACATAATGTTTGCTCTAGCGTTGAGAAGTCGTGAGATTCTAACTATTTAGTACGAATTGGAAAACAATTATAAGGTAAATAAATGCAAACAGTTGGAACGGGCGGGCGATGACAGGCGAGTTGACGGTTAACTGTGATCAAAAACACTTTTTTGGGACGTGCTTTCTTTTCGTATAAAGTTTTTGTCTAAAGTTTTTCTCTCAGTGCCGATATAGACATTAGTGAATGGTTTATCTGCATAAGTGGTTGGTGAAGTAATGAGATATTTAGCGATAATGTTAAGCATAGCTTTGGCTGGGTGCGAAACTACGTTACCAACGGGGTTATTCGGTGAGGATATGTTACAAACTGCACCGAAAACTGATTACGACATTATGTACCCTGAATGGGGGGTGGTTCAAACCACTCATCAGCAAGGAACTATTACCACTAACTACGGACGTGGCGTTTCGACCAATGATCCACTGGAAGTCTTTTTAAGACAAAACCGTATCGATTTTGAAGTTTTACCTGGCAACCATGTGATGGTAAAGCTTGTACAGCATGTGAACTTTAAAACAGGTTCGACATCTCCTGAACCCGCTTACAACAATTGGTTGGACACGTTAGGCAGCTATCTTTCTCGACGCCAAGACATTGATGTCGTCATTGAAGGGCACACGGATAATACAGGCAGTGATCGTGTTAATGATCCGCTCTCTGAACAGCGCGCAAAAGAAGTGAAAGCTCGCTTAGAAAGTAACTATGTTTCGAGTCGTGCTATTTACACCCGCGGTTTCGGTGAGTACGTTCCCGCGTGTAACAACGCTTCAGTACAAGGTAAAGCCTGTAACCGCCGTGTAGAGTTGATGCTGATTGTGGCGAAATAGATGCGAGAAGCTTGATTCTTTGAATCGAAAGAGCGTATCGATTACAGACATAAAAAAATCCCTCATGAAGAGGGATTTTTTGTATTTTGCTTGTGTTGCTTTTTCCGCTTATGCGAACTGATTTTCTAAGTAAGATACGATATCTGAAGATTCGTACATCCACTCAGTTTTACCGTCTTTCTCGATACGTAGACAAGGCACTTTCACACGACCGCCGCCAGCTTCAAGCTCTGCACGGTGTTGTTCGTTGTTTTTTGCATCACGAAGTTCAAACTGAACAGACTGACGTTTCATCGAGCGTCGTACTTTTACACAAAATGGACATGCCTCGAATTGGTACAACGTGTGCATTTTTGCCTGCTCGTTCACTTTGCTTTGTTCTTCTTGAGAACGCTTCACACCGCGTGGGCTGAAAACAAAATTCAACAACAAGATGACGCGACCTAAAAACCAACGGATAAACTTCATAACTCTCTCTACATATTTAAAATTAGCGTTACAATTTGCAGCATTATATACACAAGTTTTGTCAGATGCTCGCAACAAACCGCTAATATCTATTTTGTCCGTTCGATCGTGTGAGACTTCGCCACATTTAGCCCTAAACGTTTGGACAGTCGAGTCAGGTTTGCTCGGTCTGTTTTCAGAACTCGCCCTGCTTGCGCCCAGTTAAAGTTGGCATCTTCCAACACCTCAGTGATGATGCTGCGTTGAAAATCATCGGTAGCGCCACGTAAACCTGCAGATAGGTCGATCGTTGGTGTTGATAAAGGTGTGTTTTTTACCTGTGTCGTCGCTATAGGCTGATCTTGGTCGAGTGGGCCACAATCTTCTTTAGTGATTGTCACGAGGTTTTTGTTGGTGCTACGAGCTAATGCTTTTAGTGCTGAGCGGCTAATCACGTGCTCAAGCTCACGTACGTTACCTGGCCAACCGTAACGGTTTAAAAATACCAGTACATCAGAGCGGAATTTAACTTGGTTGATACCAAGTTTACGACGTGCCTGTTCTAGGAAGAAGCCTGCTAGCAAGCTGATGTCGTCACCTCGGTCTTTCAGAGCTGGCACTGCGATAGGGTACACACTCAATCGGTGGTATAAATCGGCTCTGAATCGACCGTCTTCAACTTCTTGCTTTAAGTCTCGGTTGGTTGCAGCTAAAACACGAACATCAATAGTTTGAATGTTGTCTTGGCCTACAGGTTGGATTTCGTTGTTTTGCAGTGCACGCAATAGCTTACTTTGTGCTGCTAAAGGCAATTCACCAATTTCATCTAAGAATAGCGTGCCGCCATCGGCTAGAGCAAACTTACCTAAGCGGTTTTTGTCTGCACCAGTAAACGCGCCACGAACGTGACCAAATAGTTCACTCTCTACCAAGTTCTCAGGAATAGCTGCACAGTTGACATAGACGAGTGGGTTACGTTTACGCTGCGATTGGTGATGCAGGGTTCGAGCAACGAGCTCTTTACCAACACCTGTATCACCATGAATCAGAATATTAAATTCAGAGGGTGCGACAACCGCGATATCGTTTTTAAGCGCGACCATGGTGTCACTATTACCAATCAATTCGCCGCCGTCACGTTCCCACGCTTCAACATTCAGCTCTTCCAGTAATTGCTTTGACTGTTTTGCTTGATGTTCAAGTTGCGAGAAAGTCATCGCCATTTGCATCGTAGAGGCAGCAATAGCAGCGAGAACTTCTAGGTTCCGAGCAGGAATATTCGCGAAGACATCAGGTTTTAGGCTGTCGAGGGTTAGTACCCCTAACAATTTGTCACCAAAAAGAAGAGGCAAACCCATACAGGCATGCATAGGCAAATCGCCGTCGTGGTCGATCAGTAAGCCATCGAAAGGATCAGGCAATGAGCTATCCGCATCAAAACGAACTGGAGAACGCGATGCACAAATCGCATCAAAACGTGGATGTTCTGAAATAATAAAGCGGCGACCGAATGTATCTCGACTGAGCCCTTGCATTGCGATGGGTACTAGCGTGTCGCCTTGAAGGCTTAAAAGTGCGACACAATCACACGTTATGGTTTTACGAATGGCATCGATTAAGCGATTGAAACGGTCTTGATCGTTCACACCGCTGGCTAAACCAATGGTCATTTCCATGAGAGTGGATGCTGAGATATCTTGCATAAAGGGCTCATACTGTTTGTATTTTTATACATGGTAGAGTCTTTATGACATAAAAAAAAGGTCTTTTTGACTAAAGTTTGAAGAGGGTTTTTGAAGGAATGCTAGGCACAACAATCTTTCGCATGTTGGCACCGTTTGTGCAGTGTGTCCATTGCGTGTTGTCTATATGACTGAATATCTGACCCATCATTGATTTGAATCAATTAATGCGAATTTATCAGTCCACGTGATTCTCACAAAAATAGTAGCCAAAGAGCTCATTGAGAAAGAATTAATATAAAGTCATCTTTAAATAAATTAGTCAATTTGACATGAAAGGTCAAAAGACTAAGTGTTCGGAGTAAATCAATGCTAAACAATCTACATATCAACATCATCAAATCGACGATTCCTCTTTTAGAAAGCGCAGGCCCTGCTTTAACTCAACACTTCTATCAACGTATGTTTACACATAACCCTGAGTTGAAAGATATCTTCAATATGACTCACCAAAGAACAGGTCGCCAAGGTGTTGCACTGTTTGAAGCTATCGCAGCTTATGCAAAGAACATCGAAAATCTAGCAGCGTTAACCTCAGCGGTTGAGCGTATTGCACAGAAACACACAAGCTTTAATATTCAACCAGACCATTACCAAATCGTTGGTCTTCACCTAATTGAAACACTGCGTGAATTAGCTGCTGATGCATTCACCCCAGAAGTAGAAGAAGCGTGGACTGCGGCTTACCTATTCTTAGCGCAAGTATTCATCGACCGTGAAGCTGAACTTTACCTACAGCGCAAGCAAGCTGTTGGTGGTTGGGAAGCTGCACGTGCATTCGTAATTGCAGATAAAATTGAAGAATCAGCATTAGTAACAAGCTTCATCCTACAACCAAAAGATGGCGGTGACGTTCTGGATTATACGCCAGGACAATATATTGGTATCGAAGTGAAACCTGAAGGTGCTCAGTACAGCGAGATCCGTCAATACTCACTATCAGACAAGCCAAACGGCAAGCAGTACCGAATTTCTGTGAAACGTGAAGGCCAAGGTCAAGAAACTCAAGGCGTAGTATCTAATCACATGCACGATACTGTTGCTGTCGGTGATGAAGTTAGCCTATATGCCCCAGCGGGTGACTTCATGTATCAAGAGCGTAGCAAGCCAGTAACGCTTATCTCTGCAGGTGTGGGTGTAACACCAATGCAATCAATGCTTGAGTTCTTAAACAACCAGCAGAAAAACGAAGCTGTACTGTACCTTCACGCTTGTGAAAACGTAGGTCAACACTCTTTCACGACTCGCGTTAAAGATATTGTTGCCGATAAAGGTTGGGAAGCGAAAACGTGGTACATGAACAAAGGCGAGTCTGCGTGTGAGAACACACATGAAGGTCAAATGGATCTAGCGTCTATCTCCGATACTAAAGGCTTTGAAGAGAGTGATTTCTATATCTGTGGCCCTGTTGGTTTCATGAAAAACATCGTAGAGCAGTTAGACGCACTTAAAGTAGATCGCTCACGCGTACACTACGAAGTCTTTGGCCCTCACGCTAATTTCTAATAGCTATCGCTAGTTCTATTAACACTCGCCTGAACTATTGACACCTTGCCTATTCAAAGGCCTCACATTGTGAGGCCTTTTTTCGTTTGGTTTGTCCAGCGAGAGACAATTGGAGATTGGAGATTGGAGTAGGGGGTGATCAGGGTAAGATCTTCTGGTGTTCGTTTTAAGAACGCTTAACCTTTTTGGACATGTAATCAGAATCAAAAAACTCAGGCCAGTACATTTTCACATAACCGCCTGCCACCCAAATCACTAGGATGGTCGCGATGGTTAATTCAAAGAAGCCGAATTTATGCAGCCAATACCATTGTGGGTATTCAGCACCGAAAAATGTGGTTAAGCGGTGCATCGCAATGGCGCTGATCACGGACGGGAAGGTGACGGCTGCAATCGAAGGTTGGAACTTAAGACGCATTAGACGGATGTAACATAAGTAAATCAATAGAGTCATGGTGATAGCAATGCCAGCCAATGCTCCTGTCAGAATCGGATCTGGGTTGTCGAAGTTCACCAAGTAAGCGGCTAAAGATAAGTTAACCGGAGCCGCCATGATTGCGAGTGTTGGTCTTGCTCGACGTGGCAGGTTTCCTTCGAATACCAAGCGGTACAACACCACTGGCAGCATTAGGAAATAGATACCGATACAAGTGGCCGCCAGTGTCTCTGAAAAAACGGTGTGTCCAAACTGTGTACCTGCTAAGGAACTGCTGATTAACCCCACGGGATACAGGAACCAACTCGGCACAATGTTCGACATTTTGAAATTGAGGATCTGGAAACTAAAGAACAACACCATCATGGTAAAATGCAACAACAACGCGCAGAACCAGACGGGATAGGCGATTATTGGAGATATCTCGGCTAGATAGTCACACAGAATCAATAACGCCATGCTCATCGGCGCCATTAAGCTTCCACTTAGCGGATGGCGAATATCATTAATGAAGGTATTAAAGCTGGTGAGATAACGGAGTAAAACAGGCAGTAATAACAGCGCACCGAAAGCAGCAAGGTAAGGGCGAATGATCTCACCAACCCCAGGGAGGTATAATGCCCAAGCTTGCCCTAATCCAATTACACCAAGTGCTAAAGACGCCTGAGAGGGCGGCACATTTTTTACTTGGGTTAATCTTCTCCAGTTCAACGACTTGCTCCAACTTAGTTATTTATAGCTTGTGGGTGCTTATAGAATATCAGTGAGTAATAGATTTTTTGCTCTAGTTAGAGCGTGTAGTTGTGCCATCAATAGATGTTGAGGGCATTCAACTAATTTTGAGTGGATGATACCAAGTTTAACGTTTGCTTTTTTGATTTTGATGCGGAATCGGGACATTAAGCACGTTGAATGTGTGCTTTTGTTTCATGAGTCATTTGTAATTAACGAACTTCCTCTTGCTGAGGGAGGTCTTGTTGTCTTAACTTCTCGTTTTTAAGTGTACGGTTCAATAGTTGGCTGTAAATTGGCTGACCACCAAGCATCTGAGCAATGATTACCGCACCTAAGCAAGTGATGATCAATGGCAGGATAAGGTAGTAGTTATTGGTCATTTCAATAACCAGTAGGATTCCTGTGATAGGCGCTCGCACGGTGGCGGCAAACAAGGCTCCCATGCCAGCAATTGCAAACATACCCGGTTCAATATTCAGTTCAGGAAAGAATGCCGCCGCAATAAGCCCAAACGCGTAACCAAAGAGCGTTCCTAGAGCAAGCATTGGTGCAAAGATACCACCCGGTGCACCAGAGCCGAAACAAAGCAGGGTAGTGATCGCTCGGCCTAAGAAGATTAACAGCAGCACGTTTGCGCTGTAGTTGCCATTAGTGATGTTCGGGATGATACCAATACCACCGCCAGTCAACTCCGGTATATAGAGCAGCAATAAGCCAAAGCAACCGCCCAACAGGGAGCCTGTCATTAAGTAGCGTTTACGATCATTCTTGTGTATTGCCACAAACAGGTCTTGCGAAAGTGTAATCAGCTTATTGAAAATCACACCAAACAGGCCGAACAATACGCCTAACAACAAGAATAACCACAGAGCATCCAGTTCAGGCGGTTGGTATTGAGGCATTGTGATAACGGCAGATTGGCCATTGATCGAACGAAATACAATATTGGCTGAAACCGCCGAGATGATGACGGCTTTGATTGAAATGAGTGAGTAGCGAAACTGTGGTCTCATCTCCTCGACTACAAACATGATTCCGGCGAGTGGTGCGTTGAATGCCGCGGCCAAACCACCTGCGGCACCCGAAGCCAATAGTGAATGTCGGGCGTCGTCATCTTTGACTCGAAAGATATCGGTGACCATGCGGCCAATACTGCCGCCCATTTGAACGGTTGGTCCTTCACGGCCTAAAACCATACCAGAACCTAATGCGCCCATACCGCCAAAGAATTTTACTGGCAATACTCTCCACCATCGAACAGGGCGCATACCGTCCATCGCCCCTTCAATTTCAGGGATGCCTGAGCCTGCAGCCTCTGGAGCGAAACGGTGAACAAGGAAGTAACCAATAAAGGCAAATGCAGCACTGATCAAGAAAGCGGCGAGCCAAAGAGGTAAATAGCTACCGATTTCATCTTTAAGCCAATCGGTACGAGTTTCGGTGATGAAATGAACAGCGACTTCGAAATAGGTACCCACCACGCCAGCAAGTACACCTACAATACAAGAAAGAAAGAGAACGGAAGCGGGTGTCTTATCTCTTGAGAGAAATTGATTAATAGCATCCCTTGGCATTTTGGCTAATAAGGATTGCTTAATTTTCTCTCTTCTGGTCATTGAGATAAGGCTCCTGAATGGGTTGAGGCGGGTTCACCGTAAATTATACGCTTCCTCTACATATCCTATAGCAACAAAGATGAAAAGTTGAATTTCATTTATGGAATGCACGTGTTACATAAATGGAATCTATGGACAATAGTTGAATCGCCGTCACAATTTTGATCGATTCTCTGGTGGCGGCTTGAATATCCCCAAAAATGAACCATAGTTAAATCGTAAAGCAACATAACGAACCGCAAGGAGAAGTGAGGTTTTACACACAATTTGGATGGATTCAGAATAAAGTTTTAGTTCCTCGTTAAATGTTCAGGTCGATATTTAAGGCTTCCTGATTCGCGAACTCACGATTGAGTAACGAGGGTGAGGCGTACTGAGTAAGTACGCCTTTAGTTCGTCTGGAGTATTCCTTTTTCATAGTTCCCCCCTTTCTAGTGACACTCATACAACTTCTGGCCTAAATCATTCTCCGTATAAACAAGCGATTGGGGTCAATTTCTCCGTGATTGTGTATATACTCCTAAAAAAAGGAGAACTGATATGACCAAAAAAGTTCCTACAAACATAATTACGGGTTTCTTGGGTGTTGGCAAAACGACAGCTATTTTGAACCTGCTCAAAAATAAACCTGAGAATGAAAACTGGGCTGTTCTGGTTAATGAGTTCGGGGAAATTGGCATCGATGGCGCATTGATGACAGATCAAGGTGCTTTGATTAAAGAAGTACCGGGTGGCTGCATGTGCTGTACCGCTGGTGTGCCTATGTCAGTGGGTATTAATGCTTTACTACGCCAGAAGCCGGACCGTTTATTGATTGAACCTACAGGGCTTGGTCATCCAAAGCAGGTTATTGCGACGTTAACTTCAGAGCAATACACACCTTACGTTGACCTAAAAGCGACGCTAGGTTTGGTTGACCCAAGAAATCTGTCGATTGAGAAATATACGTCTAATCAGAACTTCAATGATCAACTGGACAGTGCTGATGTGATTCTTGGTACTAAGGTTGACCTTGTTCATTCTGAAGACATCGATGTGTTCAATGATTGGGTGACGGATCAAACGCCAGCAAAAGTCTTCCATAAGCTAATTCACGATGGTGAAGTGCCATTGGAAGTGTTGGACATTGAAAGAGTATACGGCAGTGCTTCCTCTCATATTGAAGCGCATCATCACGATCACGCTGAGCAAGAGCCTCAATTCCAACTTCCTCCCGGTGAAGCTTTCATCCGTAAAGAGAATAAAGGGCAGGGTTATTTTAGTTGTGGTTGGTTGTTTGGTGCAGAGCATAAGTTCGACTTCGATGCGCTATTCTCTATGTTATCGGAGCTAACGGCTGAGCGCGTGAAAGCCGTGGTAAATACTGACCAAGGTTGCTACGCGTTCAACGTGGCGAATCAAGTTGTATCTGTGAATGAAATTACACTGGACGGCTTTGAGTCTCGTCTTGAAGTGATTGACTCGCAGCTCATGCCGTGGAGCGATCTCGAGCAGATTCTACTCAAGCTGTGTGGCATCAAATAGCCCTGTTTTTGCTGTTTGAACTGATGATCTCGGTGTTTACTTCGTTGAAGGTGGGGTAAACACCAGATTAAATGAGAAAGTTTGCGTTATATCACGATAAATGTGAGATAAATCACTCTAATTACTTTATAGTGCTCGGCTGAAATAAGAATGTAGGCTGTCTGCTTAAGGAACCCGTAACAATGTCATTTTCCTCTCAAGGTTTTGCTCCTGAATTAGTCAAAGCGTTGACTGAGTGTGGTTATGAAAAACTCACTCCAATTCAACAAAAAGCGATTCCAATGGCTCGTAAAGGCCATGATATTTTTGCTACTGCTCAAACCGGTACGGGTAAAACAGCGGCATTTTCATTGCCTGTTATCCAACACCTTTTGAACAGCGGCAAAAAGGCGTCTAGAGGAACGGCTCGCGGCCTTATTCTTGCTCCAACTCGAGAGCTAGCTGCGCAGATCGCTCAAAACATTAAAGACTACGTTAAATACACTGAACTAAGCGTTTCAGCGGTTTACGGTGGTAACAAAATGTCTTCACAAGTTCGTCAATTAGAGCTGGGTGTGGATATTTTGGTTGCAACACCTGGCCGTTTAGAAGAACACTTAGAAGCGGGTAACGTGTCTATCGCAAACCTAGAATTTCTAGTATTTGATGAAGCTGACCGTATCCTTGATATGGGCTTTATCAATGCCGTTCGTAAGATCATGCTAGATGTAGAAACATCACCGCAAATCATGATGTTCTCTGCAACGACTTCTACTCAGCTAAACCAACTGTCTGTTGATATTCTGCGTAAACCAAAACGTATCAGTGTTGAGCGTGAAAACTCAACGGCTGCAACTGTTGGTCACGTGGTGTATCCAGTTGATCAAGAGCGTAAAACAGAGCTACTTTCTGAGCTGATCGGTCGTAAAAACTGGCGCCAAGTGCTTGTGTTCGTGAACTACAAAGAAACAGCAAACGATGTAGTTAAAGAGCTCAAGCTTGACGGCATTAAAGCGGTACTTTGTCACGGTGATAAAGCGCAAAGTGCTCGTCGTCGTGCGTTGGATGACTTCAAAGAAGGCAGAGCGCGCGTAATGGTTGCAACCGACGTTGCGGCACGTGGTCTTGATATCGAAGACTTACCACACGTAATTAACTATGACATGCCTTTCCTAGCGGAAGATTACGTTCACCGTATTGGTCGTACAGGTCGTGCTGGTAAACAAGGTCATGCAATCTCTTTTGTTAACCGCGAAGAAGAGCTGACTGTTGTTCAAGTCGAAAAACTGATTCAACAACGTATTCGCCGTGTTGAACAACCGGGTTATGAACCGAAGAAACGTGATGCTTACATCGAGAAGCTGAACACTAAATCGGCTTACAAAAACCGCCAAGGTCGTAAGAACAACGCGAACGAAGAGCCTCAAGATCAAGCAAGCGCTGAACGTCGTTTGACTATGATGAAGCGAATTAAAAACCGTCGTAAGTAATTACGGTTGGTGACTAAAAAGAGCCACTGTTATGTGGCTCTTTTTGTTTGTATTGTTCGTAATATTGGTTATTGTCATCACGACTTCGTTTCAACATCGCTTCATTTCAAGTCCGATCAAGAAGCAAAAGCCACTAAATAAAAATAAGCCAGTAAGGTAATAATATGGATAGCGCACTACTTTGGGCTTTTATTCCCACGTTTTTCTTCGTGTCAATCACGCCCGGTATGTGTATGACTTTGGCGTTGACACTTGGAATGAGTGTTGGATACAAACGTACATTATGGATGATGATCGGTGAATTGGCTGGTGTTGCGGTGGTTTCTATTGCTGCGGTATTGGGTATTGCATCTATTATGTTGAACTACCCGTGGCTTTTTACAGGCTTCAAATTTGTTGGTGCAGCTTACTTGTTCTATTTAGGCGTTCAGATGTGGCGTTCGAGAGGCAAACTGGCGATCAGCACTGACAACCAAACAACAAAAGTCAGCAATGATTGGGACTTGGTGGTTCAAGGTTTTGTCACTGCAATTGCGAACCCAAAAGGCTGGGCGTTTATGATTTCTCTGCTGCCTCCCTTTATTAACAGCAATAAAGACTTAGCGCCGCAGTTGTTGATTTTAGTGTCGATTATTCTGGTTTCTGAGTTTGTTTGCATGACCTTATACGCGACAGGCGGAAAGAGCTTAAAGCATATGCTGGGCAAAGCCGATAACGTTAAGTTAATGAACCGTATTGCAGGTACGTTGATGATGGGCGTTGGTGTTTGGTTGTTCGTGAGTTAATTGTGATTAACGGTATTGCGATCAACGATAACGATTAGAGATCCCGACTCAGTCGTTCCTCCTTCTCGAGGATGACGGTGCGTGATTTGGTTTGGGGTGAAGAGCAGTTTGCAAAGTCGCAGATCATTAGTTGAATCAAAGATCGTATAGGATTTAAAAAAGAGCGATAGGGCATTTGGCCTTATCGCTCTTTTTTGATTTTACTAGCTAGCGAACAGAAACTAGATAACAGTAAGGTTGCTGATCTTAGCTAGATTTGCTTATTAAACCGCGATTTCACCGCCGTCTTCACGACGAATCACAACGGTAGATGCTCTTGGGCGAACATTGCCTTGAGTCTGTGCGGTCGCATCTTCTGACGATGGCCAGTTTGCAGGGTGTTGAATGTTTACAAATAGCGATTTGAAATCTGGGCTGATGGTAAAGCCTGTTACTTCACAACCGTTTGGACCAACAAAGAAGCGTTTAAGTTGTGCTTGGTTGTTTGCATCAATTACCGCGCTGTTGCCGTTGTCATCCGTTAGCTGAGATGGAACCACTGCCAGCATTTGGTCATTGGTGTAGCCAGTAACTTCGTCTGCGCCGTTATCCGTCTGAATCCAGAGAATGCCACGAGCATCGAACGCTAAGCCGTCAGGGCTCGCGAATTGGTTCATGTCAGTTAGACCTGAGCGGTTAATAGACTTGTCATCCACTGCTGGAGAACCGAAGACAAAGATATCCCAATCGAACTCGCCTGCTGTCTTGCCTTCATCCCAACGAATAACATGACCGAACTTGTTGTCTACGCGAGGGTTCGCAGAGTTCGCTTCTTTACGCTTGTTGTTATTAGTCAGCGTAAGGTAAGCCGTCCCCGTCATTGGGTCAACAGAGCACCATTCAGGGCGATCCATTGGTGTTGCGCCTACAAGGTCGGCTGCGCCTGCTGTATTGATGATAAGCGCTGCTTGAGAGTCAAATGAATCGCCTAGCTTACCGCCGTTTGTGGTCTTACTGCTCAGAGTCAGTGGTAACCAAGTGCCTGAACCATCATCGTTGAACTTAGCCACATACAGTGTGCCTTTGTCCATGTACTTGTCACCCGCACTTAGACGGTTACTTGGCTCAGCGTCACGCGGGTCCCATTTCTCTTCAGAAACGAATTTGTACAGGTATTCAAAACGAGAGTCGTGGCCAGAATAGAACACGATAGGCTCACCTTCAGTAAGTTTGCCAAACGTACAGCCTTCATGACGGAAACAACCCAATGCTGAACGTTTCTTAGCACGAGAGTTTGCTGTGTATGGGTCGATTTCAACAATGTAGCCGTGACCATTTGCTTCGTTACGGTAGTCATCAATCGGCGAATCAGCGCTTGGTGTTACGTCAAAGCGCGCGAACTCGTCTAAGCGTTCTTGTTGGTTGCCAGAAAGCGTGTCCCAACCGTAACGTGTTTTGTCGGTTGCGATGCCAATACGTTCTTGTGCTGGCGTTGTCTCGCCTTTATTAACAAAATAACCCGGCCAGTTCTCTTCACATGTTAGGAAAGTGCCCCAAGGTGTGTAGCCATTACCACAGTTGTTCAGCGTGCCGCGAGCTTGGCTGCCGTCTTGTGAGAATTTGGTTTTAGTAAACTCACTGTGAGCAACAGGGCCAGAGAGATCCATTACGGTCGCGCCCGTGTAGCGGCGGTTCAGTGGATCGTTATCCACCATCACCCACTGGTTGCCATCCAGTTTTACACGAACCACACTCACGCCGTGCGCGTTGATTTCTTTGCGTACTTCATCAAGGCTAGGGCGGTTGCCTTCATTGTATGTTGGGCCATTAGCGTGCAGTGCTTTTTGGTCGATGTATTCGTGGTTGATCACCAACAAGCCGTCGTTACTGTTGCCATCAAGCGGGAAGAAGTGCATGCCGTCGTGGTGCATGCCCAGTGAGTTCGCTTGATCTTGTGCATTGTTGGTTCCATCTTTTAACCAAGCCTTGCCTTGCTTGTTTAGTGGGGTACCCCAAGGAACCAATACTTGTGCTGTATAGCCTTTTGGTACAACGACACTGTCTGTCAAAGAGCCTTTAACCGATTCGAAGGCAAGTGTTGCGGTGCTTTTGTGCGCGCCCGTTGCTTGCATTGTCGTAGCGTTAGCCGTGCTATGACCCGCTAAACCAAATGCGCCAAAGGCGGTCATTGCACTGATGCCAAGACCGCCTTTCAGAACGTTTCTTCTTGAAAGGTTCGCATCTAGAACTTCTTCGAAAGGCTTGTTGTTACTCTTGTTAAAACGAGTGCTATCAAATGTTTCCTTGCTCATCGGGACTGCTTCCTGTTGGCTGACTTTATTATTCGTTATTTATGACTTACCCATTTACTAATGAATTGGTTAATAACTTGGGCTGATGTGTGAGCAATCGTGAAGCAGTTAAGTGACAGATTTTTATAGTTTTGATTAAGGTTTTGTTTCTGTAGCACGATTTTTGCTGCTAAGCCTCTCGTGCAATACAAAACTCTTGGGAATTAACGAAGAACTGTGTATAAATGCTTTATCAAACGAAAAGAGAGACAGTTATGAAATTAGATAAAATCGAAAACAAAAATCGCCGCCTACGCAAGAAGTTATACCTAGGTGAATTCGCTATTCTAGGTTTTGAAGTAAGCTGCACGACTTCGATTGCTGATTTTGACCAGTACGATGTGTTCATTGACGAATTCATCGATTTCATTGATAGCATCGGTCTGTGCTTTGGTGGCGGTGGCCTTGAGCTGTTTGAAGGTTTCTTATGTTCTATTGAGCGCTACCGTTCAGTAACAGAAGCAGAACAACTGCAAGTAGCGCAGTGGCTTGAAGCTCGCGCAGAAGTAAGCAAAGTAGAAGTAAGCGAACTTGTTGACGCAAACTACGCATTCTAAATTGGTGGTGTATTGTTCGCTCAGCTGAAATCGATGGAGCTTTCGTGAGAGAACTTTGACACATCAGATAAAAGGCCCAGTCGGTATGTCGATTGGGCCTTTTGCGTTTGGTCAGCTCAACACCAGACCTCGGATTTCAGGTGTTGTAGTTTTCTTCGATTTAGAACCTGTACGACTTGTCCAAGGGGGAGCGACTAACTTGTTGGAGTGTTTGAAGCAGAATTGGAAATATGCGCTTTTTCAATTCGTCCCGTGACTTAGTGCTATTTACTTAGCGTCGTTTTCTTCGTTCACTTTTGCATAGAAATGCAGCAACTCTGTGAGCTCTTTTACCCAACCAAATGCTTCTGTCGGTGCTTTCGACAAAATCTTCTCGACTTTGTCACAGTGAGTTTCAAGGCTGATCGCTTGTTCAAGGTTGAACGACATTGCATAGAAGTGCCAAAGTAATAGGCGAGTCATGCGCTCGATGTTTTGTTGTGAGTTATCCGACTCACTAAACGCAAGGTTCACTTCACTTAGCGCGATTGCTGTCATTCGCAACATAGCATCAAATTTTGCTGATTGCATACGCTCGTCATTGGTCACTTCTTCCTGTTCGAACGTAAACAGTTCCGTCATTGCATCTTCAGGGACAAGGCGATGAATCATTCTTAAACTAAATTCTTCTAGTTCTTCACGAGGCATGTTGTTTAAGCAAGTTAAAGTGTAATCGCGTTGCATGGTGTTCTCTTAGATGAGCAAAAAGGTCGGACAGTTTAATGGAGAAGCGGACTTAGAAAAAGTAGATTTTGGATAAGCCTACATTTGTAGACTTATCTGTGTACTACAAGCCTTAAAATCACGGCTTAGACTGGCAGGTTTGAACGTAGTATCAGGCTTTGCTATGGCTTGGGGGTTGATACTGCATAGACCTGTCATGCCTCATGAAAATGTTGCTCGCAACCAGGCTGCCGATGCAAATCGAACCAAGCGCTAACCAAGTCATCGTATCCGGAATTTCGTTGAACAGTGGGATCGCCAACAAGGTTGCAACAGCAGGTGTTGCACTACCAAAAGCGGCTGAGCGTTCTGCTCCTAGTGTATTAACAGCATATAGATAAGTGAATGCTGCTATTAAGCCTGCACCTACGCCTTGCACCGCAGAATGCACGGCAAGCTCTGTAACTGGCCATTGAGCAATTGGTGTATCCACTAAATGGCTAGGGAGGGTTCCTGTAAGGATAAGGACCAGCAACAGCAAGGTGGAACAGAATGAGATAAAACCTGCACTCACGAGCGCATTAAGGTTGGCAACACGTGCTGAGATGGTAAAAGTCGCCCACATCAAACTGCCAAACAAAAACAACACGTGACCTTTGGTATATTCAAAGTTGAAGCTGCTTAAGCTACTTCCCAGAAACAACAATATCCCAAGCGAAACCAGACCTAAACCAACGACACGGTGTCGGCTAAGCGGCTGCTTAAAAAAGAGTACCGCGATCCCTGTTACGAATAGAGGAAGCGTTCCCGGAACTAAAGCACTCCCGTGTGATACCGGAACGAACTGCATGGCTGTTCCTGCAACGAGTAAATAAGGTAACCCGCACCCCACAAACATACCGGCCAAGTATCGATTCGGGACAGCAGCGATCGTGCTACGTGCTTTCCACACCAAAGGTAATAACGCCAATGCTGGCATGAGGAATCGAGTCAGTGCGATGTCTGCAGGTGTTAAATCTGAATTTGCGCCGCCTTTAAGAGAAAGGAAAAAGCTCGCCCAGATGAGCAGAGTGACAGTAATTGATAAATAGCCAAGCTTCATAATAAACAAGGAAAGTGAATGATGATTAATTATGGGGTACTTGGTGTGCCATAGGTTGGCAAGTTTTGTTCTAACTTGAGTTGTAGTTGATGATTTCTGCTAATATCTTGCCAATTGTTAACGAATTTAACCAATAATTGGTATTTGCTATGGATAGGATTGATAGACATCTTCTTGAGTTGCTTCAGAAAGACGGCAGGCTAACCACCGCTGAGTTAGCTGATGAAGTTGGCTTATCGGCTTCACCGTGCGCGAGGCGCATCAAAAGACTGGAAGAAAAAGGGATTATTGATGGTTACCGTGTGAGCCTGTCACGGGAACAGGTCGGCATCGCAATGAGCGTGTTTGTTGAGGTGAGCTTGAACAACCACCAAGAAGTGTCGATTGATAAATTTGAAAGTGCGGTTGTCGAGATGGAAGAGGTCATCAGCTGCCACGTTGTATCTGGGGCTTATGATTACTTGTTAGAAGTTGTCAGCCCTAACTTGATGGCTTACGAAGCATTTACCAGAAAGCTACAGCGACTCTCCAACGTAAAAGACATACATACCCATCTTGCGATTAGGCAAGTGAAAGGCAATGCGCCACTTCCGGTTTATACGGACTGACTGTTTATGCGAGCTAACGGTTTATACGAACAAACGGGCTATACGAACTAACTGTTTATACCGACTAAGCCGTAGGTAGGTGACACGCTGCCCGATGACATGAGCTGAAAAAGAAATGATTTTATGACGAATAGGAAGTACGGTCGCTATTAACGGCTATCTGACGAATGCGGATACGCAACAATAAAAAAACGGAGCACCTCGTGAAAGGTACTCCGTATATGATAGGTGCAAAACTTAGTGATACTTAAAGTTAGAGATTGAACAATCCCCGGTTTGAGCGTTGATTCTGAATGAAAAAGCATGTGAATGATAATCCACACCGTCATTCCAAATCGTCTCTCCAAATATCTTACATAGCTCTAGCTCACTTACTGAACCGAACTCTTCCATGTGTTTAGCGACAGATAAAAGTTTACCTCTTATCTCTGCAGTCCCTTCCGTGTTACTCAAGCAGTTGAAAGCCATAGTTTTTTGCATATTACCTAGCCAAAATATTTCTTGTTATTAAGTTATATGAATAATCATGATAACAATTTTCTGGCGTTTGTAAATCTATTTTGTGATGAATATCTCACATAGTCGCTTGCATTGGTCGGAAATTGAACGTCATTGTTGATAGTTACCACATTAGTTTTACAACTTATTGATAAAGCTTTGATTGATTGTATTTCTGAATGTGTTGGTTTGTTCGAACTATGATTATTGGGATAATCAAGTTAAGCAAGTGAGTAATCATTTTAGTTTTGTACATCGTTTATCGGTTGGTTTGTGTGGCGAGCTTCGTCAATCATCGTCGCTTCTTTACGGTATTTTGAAGAGAGCTGACGAAATTTTTTACTGAGTGTATGAAGATCTTGCGAGAGTGATTGTGAGCTTTGTACATGTACCTGTGCACTTTCTGTTTGACGCGGTAGTCTTGCTTTAGCGCAGTGTTTAGCTATGGTTTGCCACGAATGCGTTAGAGACTCCGCTCCATCTAGTTCTGTAGACACAATATACGCTTGTTTTAATAGAACCTCAGAGACATCATAAGCGGTATGCATATGACTATTGAGCTGCACATTAAATCTTTGTTCGTACTTTGCCCAAAGCCCAATGATCTGCTTTTCGTTGAAATGTTTAGATAGCAACGTTTGTGATTCATAGGTCGAGAGAACTTGGTTAAATTCTTTGGTGTATTGATTATAGCGTTCTTCAAATGATAACTGGCGATCTAAC
Organism: Vibrio sp. FF266; assembly: GCF_041439695.1. Lineage (NCBI taxonomy): Bacteria > Pseudomonadati > Pseudomonadota > Gammaproteobacteria > Vibrionales > Vibrionaceae > Vibrio > Vibrio sp. FF266. Next base: position 51,805 of record NZ_JBGOOO010000021.1, on the reverse strand, counting down.
AGTGTTTGCCAGTTTTCACGGTCACAATGGTCTGCTAACGCGATATCGGCACTCAGAGGTACACTTATAATGACAACCTTCACCAAAAAATTCATGATTTACCTCTACTTAACTCGCTCTCTATTAAGAGTATAGATGAGCAGCAACATGAGTTGATGTACACTTGAAACATACCTAAAACGGAAGAGCTGGTGGATTTGATGAAAAAAGCGCTGATCGCTTTACTTGTGTTATTAATATTAGGCGGAGGAGGGGCTGCATACTATTTCTTCGTCATGAAAAAAGACCCCACTCCGCCAGAGAAAGAGGAAGCGCCGGCTGTTGAAGTCGCGGCGCAATCTGAATCTGACTTTGCATCCCTCACTACTACTCAGCCTGAGCCAGAACAGACTGAGTTCTACGTTTTAGATGGAAAACTAAAAGTAGTCGAGCGGCCCGAAATTGATGGTTTGATAACCGACTATCTTTATAAGGGTGAAAAGGTCGAACTACTAGAGAAGCAAGGCGAATGGGCTCGTATCTCTGACTATATTGTTTTAAAGGAAGGCGGACCACAGACGGCGGAATGGATTTCAATGTCTGGGCTATCTAGTGATGAAGTGATTATCTCTGAGCAAGAAAACAGAGAGATACTAGATTCATACTTATCTAAATCCGATGATCTGAAGCTCCATCAAGATAAGTTCCGCAACACGGTAGCTAAACTTATCTCTGAAGGGGAGTGCGACCCAAGTGATTTTGAAGAGTTAGGCGGTTGGGTTAAATCAGTTAAATACAGCAACCGAGACGTTTATTTTATTTATTGTGGTGGGTTGTCTCTTGAAAACAAAATTTATCTAGATGTAAATACTAATGAAACATTCACGAAGTAGGAGCCGATTCCTATTTAATATGGCTATTCGTCACTTAATTTTAATTACTCTATTTTTCCAAGAGAATAACTAAAGCCTACTCATAGATTGAGTAGGCTTTTTTATGCTACCTATAATGCTGGCTTTTTCTATTTACCCTATAATTCATATTGAATCTTATATATAACCATCATTAAATATTTATTAATGAGTAATAAGGTCTTTCCTATTATTCTCATGATCAATCATTTCAAATTCCCACATTGCATTCTTCTTGAAACAAGCTAGGAAGTGTTGGTTTATCTCTAATTAACAAAGGCTTACCTGCTTGTTGATAAAGTTGAAATTAAGTAAAGCTTATTTATTTCAGCGCCTTACGATAATTTACACGTGTGTAACATTTCACTAGAACTGTAAGGCAAGTCACGTTTTTAATCATACTCCCAAATTATTTTCGATTTGTAATAATACTTTTTGATTTTGAGTTGTAGGGTTTAATTAAAGCAAAACGTAAAGTTTAATTATCAACTAAGACATTATTTTATTAACATCATTGTTATTTAATTTCTTGTAAGGGATGGAATCATTAATGAAAAAGCTTGCTTTAATTACAGGGTCAAAAGGCGGTATCGGCTCAGCAATTTCCTCTAAGTTAGTTGCAGATGGCTATCGTGTTATCGCGACTTATTTTACTGGGAATTACCAATGCGCATTGGAATGGTTTAACGAAAAACAATTCACCGAAGATCAAGTGAGATTGTTTGAATTAGATGTTACCAATACTGCGGAATGTGCGCTGAGCTTAAGCAAGTTGTTAGAAGAAGAAGGCACGGTGGATGTGTTAGTCAATAACGCAGGTATTACACGTGATAGCGTCTTTAAAAAGATGGATGCCGAAGCGTGGAAAGACGTGATTGAAACAAACTTAAACAGCCTTTTCAACGTGACTCAACCTCTGTTCGCTCCTATGTGTGAAAAGGGTAACTGCCGAGTCATCAACATTTCTTCAGTGAACGGTCTTAAAGGTCAGTTTGGACAGACCAATTATTCCGCAGCAAAGGCTGGAATGATTGGTTTTTCAAAAGCCTTGGCAGCAGAGGGGGCTAGAAGCGGAGTGACGGTAAACGTGGTTGCCCCTGGCTACACAGGCACACCTATGGTTGAGCAAATGAAGCCTGAAGTCCTTGATTCGATTAAAAACCAAATCCCAATGAAACGTCTAGCGACGCCTGTAGAAATTGCAGACGCAGTGGGCTTTTTAGCGAGTGAGTCTGGGGCGTACATTACAGGTGAAACATTGTCTGTGAATGGCGGCTTGTACATGCACTAATTGGCGAAACTGAAGGGATTGGAATGATGGAAAAAGTATTTATGGTTGCGGCCAAGCGCACTCCTATTGGTGCATTTACTGGGTCGCTAAAAAACGTATCTGCGGGTGAGTTAGCTGGCGTTGCGATCAAAGGCGCACTTGAGTCTGTCGATCTTTCGTTAGATGCGATTGATGAAGTGATCGTCGGCAATGTGATTTCGGCAGGTCAAGGCATGGGGGTTGCTCGTCAGGCTTCCATTTATGCGGGGCTTCCTGAGGAAACGCCAGCATACGGCGTGAACATGATTTGCGGCAGCGGTATGAAATCAGTGATGGACGCAGCGGCGCACATCAAAGCACAAGATGCTGAAGTGGTTATTGCTGCTGGCGTTGAAGTGATGTCCCAAATTCCGTTTGTGGTGCCCGCGAGTGTTCGTAATGGTCACAAAATGGGTGATATCTCAATGAAAGACTTATTGGTTGGTGATGGCTTAACCGATGCGTTTAATCACTACCACATGGGCATGACGGCTGAAAATATCGCCAACACGTTAAATGTTTCGCGCCTAGCTCAAGATAACTATGCCCTAGAAAGCCAACAGAAAGCCGTCGCAGCGATTGAAGCGGGTAAGTTTAACGAGCAAATCGTGCCTGTAGAAGTTAAGCAGCGCAGACAAACCGTCATTTTTGATACCGATGAGTATCCGAAGTCAGACGCGACATTCGAAGCTTTGCAAAAGCTTCGCCCAGCCTTTGACCGTGAAGGTTCGGTTACGGCAGGTAACGCTTCGGGCATCAATGATGGCGCAAGTGCCATTATCTTAGCGTCTGAATCGGCGGTCGTGAAATATGGCCTGACACCACTGGTAGAGCTGAGCAGCTACGCGCAATCTGGTTTAGATCCCAAAATCATGGGGTTAGGCCCAGTAGAAGCGGTATCTAAAGCGCTTGATAAAGCGAATCTCACCCTCGAAGAAATAGATTTGTTTGAATTGAATGAAGCGTTTGCAGCACAAGCTCTTGGCGTAATGTACCAATTGTCAGAGCAGCATGATTTACCGCTTGATGCGTTCAAGCCAAAGGTCAATGTGAATGGTGGTGCAATCGCGCTTGGTCACCCTCTAGGTGCGTCTGGCAATCGAATTATTGTTTCACTCATCCATGAAATGCTTGAACAGAAAACGACTTATGGCGTTGCTTCACTCTGCGTGGGTGGAGGAATGGGAACCGCTGTTTTGCTAAAAGGTATTGAAGGTTAGAGCCTAAGGTATCGGTAGCAAGCTTAAAACATCGGATCAGCTTTTCAAAGCATCGCTAGCTCATAGATGAATGTTGGCTGAAACGATGATTATACAAACTTCTTAAACTATGTATTCATCAGGAGTTACTTATGTACACGGATATTTTCAAAACAATTACCGACCAAACAGAAAAGCAATTTGAACCGTACTTAAAGTTCAACAAGTTGGTTGCTAAGAACATTCAAACGATGACAGAACTGCAAATGAATGCGATGCAGACTTATACGGATATGGGTCTTTCTCAAATGAAGGCAGTAAGCGAAATCAAAGACGTAAACAGCCTGACCGCTTTCAATAGTCAACAACTCACGGCATTAACTCAACTGTCTCAGCAAATGATGAGTGACAGTACAAAATTGCAAGCGGCTGCCAAAGAGTTCAAAGACGATGTTGAAACACTAACAACTGAAAACTTGAAAACAGTCACACCTGCATAAATTTAATCGCCATCGAATGAGGCAGTTTTACTGTGACATTCGGTGGCGATTTTCCGATTATTGGAGTCATGTTATGTTTCAACACTTCTTTTCGGACTACCTTGTTAAACTTCAACAAACAAACCAGCAATGGTGGGATAATTTTGAACAAAACAAGGAAGCCGCGCAATCTCCCCTAAATCAAGCGATGCAAGAATTGAATTTTGATGATGCATCAAAAATCTTCGAGCAAGCCGCCAACCAACCCGCCGTCCTGCTTCAGCTGCAATCTCAATGGTGGGAACAGCAACTGCAAATCTGGCAAAACGCAGCACTGATGGGCAACACTGAAAGTATCATCTCAGAAGAGCGCAGTGATAAGCGCTTTATCGATGATGCATGGAAGAACGACCCTTTCTATAGCTTCATCAAGCAATCCTATTTGTTATTCAGTAAAAGCTACATCGACACCATCAATTCTATCGAAGGCATCGACGAGAAAACCAAAGAGCGTGTGGCGTTCTTTTCTCGTCAGGCAATCAATGCTCTCTCTCCAAGCAACTTTATTGCAACGAATCCAGAGTTGATGAAACTGACGCTTGAGCGAAATGGTGAAAACCTTCTCGATGGGTTAGAGCAGTTACAAGCAGACGTTGAAGCAAGCGCCGATATACTCAAGATCCGCATGACCAACAACAACGCTTTTCGATTAGGTGTGGATGTTGCGAACACCGAAGGTGATGTTGTCTTTCAAAACGAGTTGTTTGAACTGATTCAGTACCAACCAAAGACACCGCAGGTCAATGCGACGCCTTTGCTGGTCGTCCCGCCATTCATCAACAAGTACTACATTCTTGACCTTCGTGAGAAGAACTCGATGGTACGCTGGTTACTTGAGCAAGGACATAGTGTATTCATGATGTCTTGGCGCAACCCAGGTGAAGCGCAGAGGGACACTGAGTTTGGTGACTATGTCACGGAAGGCGTGGTTAAAGCCGTTGCTGCGATTGAAAACATCACAGGCAAAGAACAAATCAATGCGGCAGGTTATTGTATTGGCGGCACGGTACTCGCGTCTACGGTGGCTTACTACGCTGCGAAGCGCATGAAAAAGCGCATCAAAACAGCGACCTTTTTTACCACCTTGTTGGATTTCTCGCAGCCGGGTGAGGTGGGCGCGTATATCAATGAGACAATCATCAATGCTATTGAGAAGCAGAACGATGGCAAGGGCTATATGGATGGTCGTTCGTTGAGCGTGACGTTCAGTTTGCTTCGAGAGAACAGCTTATACTGGAACTACTATATTGATAACTACCTCAAAGGCAGTAGCCCGATGGAGTTTGATCTTCTGTACTGGAACAGTGATAGCACTAACGTGGCGGCTAAATGCCATAACTTCTTGCTGCGAGAGCTTTATCTTGAAAACAAACTGGTTCAAGACAAAGGCGTGAAAGTGGGCGGCGTATGGATTGATTTGAATAAAATTAAGATACCAAGCTACTTCATCTCGACCAAAGAAGACCATATCGCGTTGTGGCAGGGGACTTACCGTGGTGCATTGAACACTGGTGGCAACAAGACGTTTGTTCTGGGCGAGTCTGGTCATATCGCAGGCATTGTTAACCATCCAGAGAAAAAGAAATACGGCTACTGGTTGAACGACAACCTAGACGACTCTGCTGACGAATGGCTAAACAACGCAAGTCACAACGAAGGCTCATGGTGGACACATTGGGATCAATGGTTACAAGGCTTTGAAGCTGACGAGAAAATCGAACCTTTCAATCAAGGTTCCGAGCTTCACCCTGTGATTGGCAAGGCACCGGGTAACTATGTAAAACAGGTACTTCCTATCGTCGATAAAGAAGTCGTCGATGTAGAGGCTCCGAAAAGCGACGCTTAGCTTGTTTAACGTGAGTGGTTGATACCTATTTCTACTAGGGTATTAGCCACTTATATCAGAGGTGCACTTATCAAGCGCCTCAATACCCAAACGCCCAATACCACTTGAGGTGTAACAATACAAATTGTCGTAAAAAACGGCTGTATCGAGTTGTTGCATATGCCGTCAGTATATTCCCATAATGAAGTATCTCTATTCACCCCAAATTTACCTTCGAGTTGGCAAACTATTCGCTACTTTCATAAGGAGAAGTAGCGATGAATTACCGCATGTTAATGACTCTAGGGGTTTTGTTTAGTGCAAATGTATTGGCTGAACTTGATGAACCAGGCTGGGGAGGCGAAGTTGGAGTATTGGTCGGCTTTGGTAGTGAAACCGATGACTCAGAGGCTGTAAAAAAAGGCAGCTTGAACAGCAAGGGAGAATCGGATTCGAGTGCGCTTGTTGTACCACTGGGACAGTTGCGCTACACGTTTGGTTCAGATAGCGACCAGCAGGTCTTTATGGGGACCTCACGTGGCGATATCATTGAAGGTGTTTTTGCTTTTGAATTTGGCTACGCACTGGAATATGGCAACGAATCGGTTGTATCGTTCTCTTACCTCCCAACAATCGCAAATGGTGAAGTATGGGAAGACCCGTTTATAGCCAATACTGCGAGGACTAAAACCGACATCTCTGGTGATACCTTTCGCGTACAACTCGACAACTTATTAGATATTGGTTTATCGGGTGATTTCGCTGTCTACAAGCAAGACATTAAAAATGACAAATCGGGCGTTCATCTAGGAGTGCCAACAGGTGTACTCCAACGTGACGCTAAAGGCTATTATGCAAGCCTATCTATGGAGATGCCTGTTAGTGAGAGCTCTTTTATCGAACCATCGTTGTCTTATCAAAAACATCTTGCAGACGGTAAAGCAGTTTCTTTCTCTGATTACTCTGGCTCGTTGACCTACATAATGATGGTGGATGATCATGCATTCTCGGTCAATGCAGATTACAGTCACCGCTCATATGATGCATCCAATCCAGTATTCAAGAAAACACGTGAAGACAATGGATATAGCGCAACGCTTGGCTATGAATATATGGACGTTATGGGTTGGGAAGACTGGGGATTCAACGCATTAGCGGGTTATTCTAGTAACAATTCCAATATCGCATTCTACGATACCAGCGGATATTTGATGAGTGTTGGTGTTAGCTATCACTTTTAAGTAATTGACTACTTAATCACGATGAGTTGGGGCTAGCATATTTGTTAGCCCTTTTTATTGTTTACTTTTTCGGCTAGAGGCTGCGACTGAATATGAGTGATGAAGCTTAAATTCAGTCAATGGCGACCAAAACACCCGGTCGGATTGCCCCGAGGCTTGGTCATTCGACTTAAACGAAGTTAAGCATTGGTATTTGATTTTTCTTCGCCCGGCAAATGAAGCCGAGCCAACAAGCCTCCCTCTATTTCCTCTGCTTCAAGGTGCCATCCTAGCTTCTTACATATTTTCTCGGTTAAATCCTGCCCAAGGCCAAAGCTATCTTGAAATGGCAGATCAAGTTCCTGTGTATTGATGTTCTTGATCACTATGCTGTTTTTTTCGAAATAGATATGGATCGTACCGCTGTGCGTGTATTGGAAAGCGTTACGAATGAGGTTACCAACGACAATTTTGATTGGAGTCTCTGGAAGTTCCACTGTTGGGGCATGAAGGTAATTGCGGATGATGTCGATCTCTTCACCTTGAATTAAATACTCCAACTCTTCTATCAAATTATCTAATAAAGCGACTACCGAAACTAAGCTCTGATTCGGTGGCGTTTCACTCTTTCGGACTAGCCAGAGCATGGTTTCGGTAATTTGCTGCATGTTGCTGCTCGCGCGGTCGATACGATTGATCGGGCGCTGTAAATCTGAGGGCAGGGAGATGCGCTCTAAGATCTCCATATTTGCTCGTATGATTGCAATAGGCGTTCTCAATTCGTGACTAGCATGAGATAGAAAACGTTGTTCTCTTTCTACCAAATGCGCATTCTTACTGAGTGCCTTTTCTAGATAAAGCGCAACTCGATTGTATTCACTGAATTTAAAGTTGGGAGCGGGGTTCGCCAATAGGTCGTTGGACGCGCTTTCTGACCATTCGACGAGTTGTTCGGTTTTTTTTCCTACTCGGTAACTGTAGAGCCAAAGCGCTAATACAATAAAAAATATATAGCCAAGAGCAATATAGATAATAAGGTTGAAGCGATGATCGAACCACACATCTATTGTGTCGCCAATTAGGCGGTAGTCGTACCGAGCGACTCCGAATACCAATCGTCCGTCTTCGAGAGCAAAACGGTAGACACCAAAGACAGCCTCTTTCTTGATGTCGTTGGTAACCGTTTCATCAACGAAGACGACAGTGAACTCATCATTAACAAATGTCACATCCCGAAGTACGTCTTTACCATCGACCTTTATGTTAGGCAATTGGTCATAATAAAATGACACTACGTAAGATTTAGGTAGTTTGGCTTCTGGATTTATAAGGCGTACTTCGTTAAAGCTCAACCATTCACTGGCGAGTCGCATTTTTACTGAATCTTCTATTCCATATTCAAAGTGACGGATTAAAAGTTCTCCGAATAGTAAGGCTGTCAGAAGTGACAAGCCCAAGAAAAAGGTAGTAAGGTGACCCCGTATTGGGAAGCTCTTTTTCATGCTCATGGTTACTCTTTTATCCTCAGACCTTGGCCAACGACGGTTTCAATCAACTTAGATTCAAAAGGCTTATCGATTTTTTGTCTCAGTTGATAAACCTGTACTTTTATGTTGTTACTTTCTGGTGCGTCATTTGGCCACAAACACTCCTCTATTTCTCTACGAGTAACGACTTGTGGAGTTCGGCGCATGAGGAGTTCTAAAAGCATTAGATTGAGTCGATTTAAGTCCAAGACTTGTCCTGATCTTGATACTTGCTGGCTTTCTAGGTCATAGACTAAGTCACCTTGTACTAACCTTTTTTGTTGGCTACTTCTTCGCTTAGAGAGCGCCTTGATACGTAAGGCGAGCTCTTTCATTGCAAATGGCTTGATTAAGTAGTCATCAGTGCCAGCATTGAAGCCAGCTTCTTTGTCTTGCAGCGTATCTTTTGCTGTCAGCATCAAAATAGGCGTATCGTCACTGTCGTCTCGAAGTCTTTCACAGACAGTAAAACCATCTATTTTAGGTAACATTAGGTCAAGAAGAATAACGTCATAGTAGTTTTGTTTTGCGAGTGTAAAACCGCTTAACCCGTTGTAAGCATGATCGCATTTGATGTTTTCAAATTCGAGAAACTCTGCAACAGAAGCGGCGAGCTCCTTGTCATCTTCAACTAATAACACGTTGATAGATAAGTTAGATTTCATTTTTCTTAACCCCAGTTAAAGAAGCGGATCTTTGGGTAATTATGTTGTGATACAGCCGCTTGATATCTTGTTGAACCATTAGCAATACGGGTACCAAAAGAAGTGTTATTACCGTTGCGAATAAGATTCCATACCCCATTGACGTAGCTGCTGGTATTAAAAACTGAGCTTGAGGAGAGGTTTCTGACAGTAAGGGCACTAAGCCAAAATACGTGGTTGCAGAAGTCAGCACAATAGCCCTTAAGCGTCCTGTTCCTGATTCAATTAACGCCTCGTATACGGTATCACCGCTCATTATCTTGGTATTAAAGCGTGAGATCAGTAAGAGGCTATCATTCACGACGACCCCGGTTAATGCAAGCATTCCAAACAGAGAAAGTATACTGATGGGTATCCCTTGGATTAAGTGTCCCATCAAGGCGCCCACAATACCAAATGGAATTGTGCACATGATCAGCAGTGGCTGGAAATATGAATTGAGTGGTATTGCAAGCAATGCGTAGATGCCGATAAGAGCGATAGCAAACACGCTATACAGTGAATTTGATATTTGTTCCTGCTCTTGTTGCTGTCCAGAAAGGACAATGTTTAGGTCACGATACTTATTCTGTAATCTTTTAAACAGGTCGCTATCTAGCTTATCAATGATCTCTTCTGGAGAAGCGATCGTTTTATCAACATCAGCTGTTATCACGTTGACTCTGTTACGATTCATTCGTTCAATATTTTTGGACACATATCGAGTCGATATATTGGCTACCGCATTGAGTGGTACTAACTTACCATTGCTCAAGCGAATTTGTGCGTATTTGAGGTTATCCAGTGTTTGTCTTTTTGCCCGTGGATACTGAATTTTGACCTTTATTTCATGCGAACCTTCTTGAAATTGCTGCACTTCATAACCTTGATAGGCCATGTTGAGTTGTTGTAAGAGATTCGATGTAGTAAGCCCCATAGTTAACCCCATTTCGTTAACTTTAATATCAATTTGGGCTTGTGTATTCGCGAGGCTACTTTTTATTCCATGCACACCTTGTACATTATTGAGATGATCAGTCAATTCACGAGTTGCGTTGCTGATCGTTGCTTTATTTTGACTTCTTAATTCTATGCTTATGGCTTTATCGCTGATCATATCGGCTAAGAAATTGGCGCTGTCTATGCCTTCAAGTGTTGGGACCATAGATTGCCATTCTTTAGCGATAGCACCCGCGCTGATTGGGCGTTGAGTGTTGCTCGAAAGGCCAACAATGATTTGCGAACTGTTATTGGTGGTTTCTACCAATACACTTTGGATTGGTGGTACAGACAGCGCATATTGCTTCACCAACGAATCATTCAATGATGCCGCCATTTGTTCAACTTTAAGTGTTTCACGTTGTACTAATCCGTAGCCAGTATCATCTTCGAATGCGAGCTCGATCGTGATGAAGTTAGTAGAAATCTCTGGGAAAAATACCGACTTAAGTTTGCCGGTTATTAGCGAGCCGCCAACTAGAATACACAGGGAAAAAAAGCCACAAATTACAGCATAACGGTAGCGTATAGCCAGTTGTAAACAGGGTTTGTAGAGATGCCAAGTGATGTATTTGAAACCACGTAGAACACGCTGTTGAATATAGTGCCATACGGCAGGAATACCCCATGCTGAAGTCGGTTCCATTTTGACTCGGGCAAGGTGAGCTGGGAGAATTAATTTGGACTCAATGAGTGAGAAAATCAGACAGAAAGTTGCAGCCATGGCAAATTGCGCAAAGATCTTACCGAGTTCCCCTTCGATTAAGCTGAGAGACATAAAAGCGACGATGGTCGTCAACACACCAAATGTGGTTGGTGTTGCCACTTTTTGCGCGCCAGCGATGGTCGACTCAACGGAAGCTCCGTGTTTCTCTCTTTGTTCGTAAATACTTTCACCAATGACGACTGCATCATCAACGACAATTCCGAGGGCCATGATGAAGCCAAAGGTGGTTAATTCATTAAGGGTGAGTCCAAAGAAAGAATCTCCCATAAGGACCATTGCACCGGCAAACGTAACAGGTAGGCCAACGGCAACCCAGAAAGCCACACGTATGTTTAAGAGCAGAGCCAGTAAAATAACAACGAGAGCGATACCTTGAGCACTGTTCTTAAGTAGCAAAGATAAACGGTTTTTAATCGGCTCACTTTGATCATTCCATTGGGTCAGGTGGATACCGTTCGGCAGAGTCAATTGGTAAGCATCAACGATGGATTTGGTCTCTTGGGCTAGCTGGTTGATGTTTGATTGACCATACATTTTCACCTTTAATCCTACTGATGGATGGCCGTTATAACGAGTAATGATGCCGTCGTCGTCAAATTCTAATTCAATATGTGCCACGTCGGACAAGAGTATGGTTTGCCCTGTTGCTGTGCGTTTAATTGGCAGCGAAGCGAACTCTTTCGCGCTGCGGTGTTGCTGGTCCGCTTTAAGAACTAACGTCCCTTGAGAACCTTTGAGCTGGCCGGCCGTTTGGGTTAATGATTCTGCTCTAATTTGGCTGACAATTTGCTCCATCGTAAGACTGAAAGCTTGCAATTTGGCCTCGTCAATTTCAATCGAGACCTGCTGAGATTTTCGGCCAATGTAATCAACCTTTTGTATCAAAGGAGAGTTTAGGAGCTTGTGTCGTAACTCGTCTAAATAACGCTGTAATGCACCGATAGGCACGTCACCAAACAGGTTAATTGAAACTACCTCTTCAAGGTCGGCTTGACGCGTGATCACTGGTTTTTTTGCTTCACTAGGTAAATCGCCAATAGCATCAACCGCACTTTTTACATCTTGTTGCAGTTTGTCGAGTGAATAGCCACTCGACTTAGTGATGGTTACCGTAGCACCGTCACTATTTGAACTGCTGTGTATCTGTTTGATGCCTTCTACACCTAACAATGAATCTTCTATTTTTATCGCAATGCTTTCTTCAGCCGAGCGGGCTGAGCCACTTTGATATTCGACACTTACCGTAATATTGGTTGGGGGGAGTGAGGGGAAGCTTTCTACCCGTGATTGGATAACCGAAAAACCACCCGCGACTATGATCAAAACCATTAAAAGATTTGCAGCAACAGGATTGTGAACAAACCATGCGATAACGCCATGAGTTTTTAGGTTATTGTCCATCATTCACCTCTTTAAGTGATTTGTCCCCAGAGGCAGGAGTCGGGAGGATCCGATTTAATGCGAGTTTGTCCGTGTCGTCTGTCTGAGGGCTATCCGAGAGTACTTGCATTCCCTCCACGTAGCTGGACAACGGCTTTACAACCAAAGTGATGTGTTGATTTAGGTTGCCCTGTTCAAAACCAATCGCATCGATATCTTGAAACAGTGATTGAGTCTTGTGACGATGAAGTTGACCTTCTTTGACGTACCAAATATTGCCGTCTGCAGTAATGGAAGAGGATGAAACTACAAAACTATCTGAGTAGCTCTTACCTTGAATGACAACTTTAACAAAGCTCCCGATCAGTAAAGGCTCTGGCTGTTGAAGAGGGGAGTCTATTTTTAATATGAGGTTACGCATACGTGTTGATTGTTCCACGAGCAGTGAAAGGTGACTCGCCCGTGCTGCCCATTGTTGCCCTGAATCTAAATCAGATGCTGACTGAATTGTCACCGACAGTGCACTCAAATCGGAGGGGATCTGTTGCCAGTCGCGTTCTGTGAGCTGAAGATGTACTTCAGCAGTTTCTATGGATTTGATCTGTCCCAACGAGGTTCCGGATGCAACAACACTGCTTGTGCTGACATTGCTTTGGCTGACAATGGCATCAAAAGGAGCATGGATATTCGTGTTGCTTAGTTGTTGCTTAGCATCTTCAACTGCTTGTTGTGCGGCGTTTAATCGTGCCTTTGCTGCTTTAAACTGAGGTTCTCGCAAAGCGAGGGGACTCGGCGCCTCTTCTATACCTGAAGTTTTCCACTCTTTTTGAGCACGTTGATGTTTGCGTTGTTCTTGGAAAAACGAAAGTTGTGCGTTAGCTAGCTCCTTTTCTGCGTTAGCCAGCAGTACTTGGTAACTGGAATCGTCAATGTGAAATAGCAGATCACCTTTAGAGATTTGTTCACCTAGTTGAAATTTTTTTGCTTTTGAAAGAATCACTCCTGAAACCTGGCTCGTGAGCGTTAAAGTTTCTTCTGGAATTACCTGCCCGTAACCTTCAATGGTAGAGCGGTGTTGCCCGGCAGCAATGTCGACTGTGGTGACTTTGATATATTGTCGAGACTGAGCTTCCAGCGCTAACGTTGTTTCTTCGGGGATTGACTTCATGATGTACATCGCGGTGGCAATGATACTGAGCAAGCCCAAAGCCGTAACAAGTATCTGTTTCATTTTAAACCCCCATTCCTAATGCTAACCCTAAGGTAATTCTGTTTGAGAGCCGAGTACGCTGAGTATTAAGCAACTGGATTTTAGATTGGTAAATAGATTGTTGGGCGATAAGCAGTGCCAAAACGTCACTGGCTCCTTCCTGATAAAGGTTTTGATAGTTTTTCATACTAGCCTTGGAGAATGTAAAAGCATCTCGATAATGCTGTTCTTGTTGTTTGAGGTAGAACTCTTTGTCTAGTGCATTTCCTACCTCATTGATGGCAACCAATAGTTTCTTTTGGTAATCAACAAAGCTCTCTTCTGCTTGAAGCTGAGCTATTTTTGCTTGGGTTTGTAGTGATGATTGGTCAAGAAGAGGTGCGCTGATCCCCCCAACGAGATTCCACAGGGAAGGATTGTCGATAAGCTGGTTTGGTGTTGAACCGCTACGATAAACAGAGGCAGACAGCGTGAATTTAGGCAGTAGATCTTTGTAAGCAACTGCCGCGCTTTTGTCGGCGGCGAGCACTTGCTGATAAGCGGCAAGGAGGTCAGGACGTGATCCAATCATTTCTCCGGGAAGACGTAATGGCGGAGCTTCAACTTCTGGGATCGTGAAAATCATTCGGTTAAGCTGGGTGTCGCTCTTACCTCGTAAGGTATTAAGGCCTCTGATTGCGATAAGCTGATCTTGTTCTTTAGCCGCTAAACTCGCTCTTACTCTGGATGTTGCAGCACGAGCGGTGTCGAGGTCTGCTTGTTCTTTAAACCCATCGAGCACTTGCTCTAGTACAATATTCTCAGTATTTGAAAGGCTTTGTAGCCAGCGTTGCTCAACCCCTATCACTCTTGCTCTGTAAGCAACATCAAGCCACGTCTCTATTACGCGAGCCGCGAGAGAGTTTTGTGCGTAAACATAATCAAGTTGTGTTGCCTGTTGTTTCGCGTTAGCTGCGCTTGCTGTGTCAGCTAAGCGTCCCCAAACATCAAACTCCCAACTTAAATTCAAAGACAGTTTGTGACTGTTCTGAATCTGACTTGTTTTTTGTCTAGAGGCTTGAAAGTCTGTATTTAAAGAAGGTTGAAGGTATTGATCACTTTGAGCCGCTAATAGTTCAGCTTGCTTCAAGCGAAGTGCAGTTTTATGTAGGTCGTGGTTATTGGTGAGGGCTTCTTGAACCAGATCGGCGAGAGCTTGATTGTTGAACAGCGAGAGCAATTGTGTTGACATCGTAGTGTTTACGTATCGTTGAGAGCTTTCCCATTGCTCGGGAATCTGGATTGTATTGTTCAAACTGGCTTGCGGCGTTGGTGATAGAGAAGCGCAACCCGTGAGATAGGTCAGACTACCCAGTAGTAATAACGCGGATAGGGGGCGGTGTGTGTTCATGCTGTCTTACTCTAAGATATTTATCTATAGATATACCTAACAGCGAGTAAATTGGAGGTGAAATGAGTGTTTGGTTATTGATTAAAATTGGATATGGATATGGGCTAGTAAAGGGTTTATGAAAGAACTTCTGAAAACATAAAAGCCACTGAAATCAGTGGCTTTCTAGACTTGTCCGTTTTATCTAATCAGGCCATACATGGAAAGTGCTGACCTCATCCCCCTCGAATAGCAGGCTCTATTAAAAGAAAGGGGTGACATCAATTTCAGCCTTCGTAGGAGAAATTGCTTTTACAATCGTATGCCAGCTGTGTTTTAAATCCACATACTTGACGTCAATGAAACGTTTATTCTTTCGTGAATAGAAGCACTTAACGACAGGCTCAACAGGAGCATCATCATTCGATGACCATACAATTCCAAGATGGCCATTGCTCAGCTCAACGATGGCCCCAATAGGGAAAATACCAATGCAATTAATAAATTTGTACACCAATTGCCGGTCTAAGTGATTAGGTGTCATACCTAACATGATTTTAAACGCTTCCGCTGGGCTCATTCCACGTTTGTAGCAACGGTCAGCCGTTAATGCGTCATAGATATCGACGATACAAGCCATTCGGCCGTGCTGCGGGATTTGCTCGCCACTCAGTCCATTCGGGTAACCTGTACCATCTAACTTTTCATGGTGCATTAAACATACATCACGGCTAATTTGACTTAAGCCTTCTATTTTTTTAATGATAGGTTTAGCAAATACTTGGTGTTGCTTGATGTGAGCGAATTCCTCCTCGGTTAAACGAGAAGGCTTATGCAAAACGTTATCATCGATATGCACTTTACCGACATCATGAATAATCCCACCAATAGCCAATGGCTTTAATCGGTCTTTGCCAAAACCCAAATGCTTGCCAAAAGTGACCAAAAGTGTGGCGACATTAACGGAATGTTCAAGCAAATAGGCATCTTTCTTACGTAATGCAGAAACACATTGCAAGGCATCTGAATTGATCAGTGCTGATTCAATCAGCTCATTCGCCCAACCATCCAGTTCATCCGCAACAAACGTATGCGAATCAAATGTTGCCGTAATAATTTTCTGAGCAAGACCACGCGCTTCTTGGATGATTCGCTCTGCATTTTTTTGCCTTATTTCTCGAGACGCTAATTTACTTGGAGACGTTTTATTACTCTGTTGTGGCCTATCTGCCGTTTCATCCTCAGGCACGGGATGAAACTCGCAACCTTTGGCAGAGAGTTTCTTGTCAACCCAGACATATTGAATGCCTTTATTAACTAATGTATCAATTCCTTTTTTTGAAGACACGCGTCCAGCGTTAGATAAATAAACACGCTCACTTTTCTGAATTGATGTAACAAACATTCCCACAACCAATGTGTTTATGGAAATTTTTACTGAGTCTTTAAGGTCGAACTGCATTAAATTCAATTAAGTGTTGTCAAAAACAGTGTGATTCTAATCCAATTTCTCAGCGAATCTAGTCAATTATTGATTTATTGTTTCTTAATGCCGAAATTTAATGGCAATAGCCGGAAAATTCATCGAGTTATGCGTCGAACTCGACGATATTGTTCAGCTCGGCTAAGCAACAGTGTCGTAGTCAATCAAACTAGTTGTTCGTCATTAACAGTGTTTCCTAATCGGAATGTCCAGAAAAGGACTATGTAGAAAGCTATTTTGTATGGTGAGAGTGTTGAAACAGGTGAAGTAGGGGGGACTTATTAATAAGAAAACAAAACGTCAGATATTAAAAAGCCACTGAGGTCAGTGGCTTTTTTGAGTTAATCCAATCAAAGCGGATTACACATAAATGGTAAAAGTTGATGCAATCTTGGTTCTTAATCGATTTCTTTGTCTTTACCCATAGATAAAATCCAAAGAGAGACAGCAGCAACACCTGCAAAACCGCCAAGAATGATAACTGGCATAGCGCTGTAACCTAGGATGTGCCAAATTACGTTCTCTAAAGTACTCATTCAATCGCTCCTTATTGCCAGCCTTCAACGCCGTGCATGTCTGGTAGTTTGTGTGCGATACCTTTGTGACAGTCTACACACGTTTTTTCACCAGAAGCTAGCGCTGTCGAGTGTTGTTTCGCACTACGAGGGCTCTGCTCTGAGAAGTCCATGTAATCGAACTGGTGACAGTTACGACACTCAAGTGAATCATTCTTTTTCAATCGAGCCCATTCGCGTTCTGCTAAGTGAGCACGACGTGCTTTGAACTTTTCTTCAGTATTGATGGTTTTCGCAATAAAGTGTGCGTATAGCTCTTTAGAAGCCTGAACCTTACGAACAATTTTATCTGTCCACTCATGAGGTACGTGACAGTCTGAACAGATAGCACGAACACCAGAACGGTTAGAGTAGTGAATTGTTTCTTGGATTTCAGCAACGATAGGTGCGTGACAACCAGAACAGAACTCTTCCGTATTGGTTGCTTCCATACCCGTGTTGAATGCACCCCAGAACAAAAGACCACCCGAGAAACCCAAGAACAAAACAACGCCTACCGCTGCTTTACTTGGTGTCGCGAGTCTTTTCCAAAACGCTTTAAGTAATTTTATCATATATAGCCTCTCTTACAGTCCGGCTACGATTAACGCAGTGAATCTACAGGTTTGAACTCGTTCTCAACTAGCGGTTTAGCATTAGCTTGAGGTACGTGACACTGTAGACAGAAGTAACGACGAGGTGAAACATCAGCAAGTACCGCATCTTCGCGGTTCATGTAGTGAGTTACACTCACTTTAGTTGCACCCATTTCTTTAGCGTTTTTCCAACTGTGACAAGCAAGACACTTGTTAGCGTTAAGAGACACTTCATAGCTACGAATAGTATGAGGTACTAAAGGTGGTTGGTATACGTAGTCACTCTCAAGTACTTGGTCACGAGGAAACTTTTTGAAGTCATCTGCTGCGCGAGTTGCTTCAAGTTCACTTGCACCACGTAGAGATTCTACGCCACCAATGCCGCCTGGGTTATCCAGCTCAGCTTGAGCTTGAACTGCACCAGCTAGCAAAAGACCAGCTGATAGTAGGGCAGTAATCAGTTTTTTCATGGTTAATTTCTCCGCCTAAAGGCTAATTCTTTGAGTGGACTACTTCCTTCAAAAAGTGATGAAAAAAGTAGTCGCAATATTAAATACGTTAGATCTTGTATCTAGGTTCTAAAAGCGCTTGGCTCTTAAGAAACCTTAGTGATCTTAACTGGACACTTCTTGTAATCCGTCTGCTTAGACAGAGGATCCGTTGCATCCAAGATCAACTTGTTGATCAGAATTCTTGCATCAAAGAATGGTACGAATACCAAGCCTTGTGGTGGACGGTTACGACCACGAGTTTCAACACGAACGCGTACTTCACCACGTTTGTTTTCGATAAGAACTTCATCACCACGGCGAAGGCCACGAGCTTTAGCGTCAGCAGGGTGGATGTAACAAAGTGCATCCGGTACTGCTTTGTAAAGTTCTGGTACACGACGAGTCATAGTACCTGTGTGCCAGTGCTCAAGAACACGACCTGTACATAGCCACATGTCGTATTCGTCGCTTGGCACTTCTGGTGGTGCTTCGTAAGGAGCATTGATGATAAGAGCTTTACCATCTGGTTTACCGTAGAAATCCCAACCAGAACCTTTCTTAGCGTATGGATCTGAACCTTCTTTAAAGCGCCACAGTGTTTCTTTACCGTCAACAACAGGCCAACGTAGGCCACGGACTTTGTGGTAAGTGTCGTAAGGTGCTAAATCGTGACCGTGATCGCGACCAAAGGCTGCGTATTCTTCGAATAGACCTTTTTGAACGTAGAAACCTTGAGCTTGAGCATCGTCGTTAAGCTCTTGTGCTTCAGACAGTGGGAATGCATCAACGTTGCCGTTTTTGTACAGCACGTCGTACATCGTTTTACCACGATACTCAGGTGCTTTAGCTAGAAGCTCTTCGCCCCAAACTTCTTCAACAGTGAAGCGTTTAGAGAACTCCATGATTTGCCATAGGTCAGACTTTGCTTCACCTACGGTTTTAACTTGTTGGTACCATGCTTGTGTACGACGCTCAGCGTTACCGTAAGCACCTTCTTTTTCAATCCACATTGCTGTTGGAAGGATAAGGTCAGAAGCTTGAGCTGTTGCTGTTGGGTACGGGTCAGAACATACAATGAAGTTATCTGGGTTACGGTAACCTGGTAGACGTTCAGTGTTGATGTTTGGACCAGCTTGCATGTTGTTGTTACACATTACCCAGTACGCGTTGATCGTACCGTCTTTTAACGCACGGTCTTGAGCAACAGCGTGTTTACCCGGTTTAGGTGGGATAGTGCCTTCTGGAAGCTTCCAGATGTCTTCTGCAATCTTACGGTGTTTAGGGTTAGCAACAACCATATCTGCCGGTAGACGGTGAGAGAACGTACCTACTTCACGAGCTGTACCACACGCAGATGGCTGACCAGTTAGTGAGAATGGGCTGTTACCTGGGGTAGAAATCTTACCTGTAAGAAGGTGGATGTTGTACACAAGGCTGTTCATCCATACACCACGAGTATGTTGGTTCATACCCATAGTCCAAAGTGACATTACTTTGATGTTTGGATCTGCGTATTGCTTAGCCAGCTTGATAAGGTCATCTTGAGATACACCTGACATTTCAGATGCTTTTTCAACGGTGTATTCAGCAACAGAAGCTTTGTAGTCTTCGAAGCTGATATCAGTCATTTTACCTGAGTTAGGGTTCGCAGCTGCTTTCTGTAGTGGGTCATTGTCACGAAGGCCGTAACCGATGTCTGTCGTTGCTTGCTTGAAGTTCGTGTGTTTGTTCACGAATTCCCAGTTCACCGCATCGTTTTGAATGATGTAGTTAGCGATGAAGTTAGCAATCGCAAGGTCTGATTGAGGTTCGAAGATGTAACCTGTGTCTGCAAGCTCGAAAGAACGGTGGTAGTAAGTAGACAGTACGTTTACTTTAACGTGTGGGTGGCTTAGACGACGGTCTGTAATACGAGTCCATAATACTGGGTGCATTTCTGCCATGTTTGAACCCCACAGAACGAATGCGTCTGCGTGTTCGAAATCATCGTAACAACCCATTGGCTCATCGATACCGAAGGTACGCATGAATGCACCTACCGCAGAAGCCATACAGTGACGAGCGTTTGGATCGATGTTGTTTGAACGGAAGCCCGCTTTCATCAGCTTAACCGCTGCGTAGCCTTCCATTACTGTCCACTGGCCTGAACCGAACATACCAACGCCTGTTGGACCGTTCTTCTTCAGAGCGGCTTTCCATTTCTCAGCCATTACGTCGAAAGCTTTGTCCCAAGATACTGGTGCAAAATCACCATCTTTGTGGAACTCACCATCTTTCATACGAAGAAGAGGCTGTTCAAGACGGTCTTTACCGTACATAATTTTTGAAAGGAAGTAGCCTTTAATACAGTTAAGGCCTTTGTTTACCGGTGCTTCTGGGTCGCCTTGAGTCGCGACCACTTTACCGTTTTGAGTACCAACTAGTACCGAACAGCCCGTACCACAAAAACGACAAGGCGCTTTATCCCACGTGATTTTTGTTTGATCAGAGCTAGCAATCAGGTTGGTTGCTGTTGCTGGTAGAGTTACACCTGCAACGGCTGCCGCTGATGCAGCTGCGTTTGCTTTCACAAACGCGCGTCTTGTCATTTTCATACTTCACCCTCAAGTTGAGAATTGTTGCTTCCAGTTTCTAAATCCGTTTCGTCTAGTCCAGTCTCGATTTGGTGGTAAACCAAAGCTGTCCCTAAAACGTTCGTAATATTATTAATTTCTTCGATGGTGTCCGTAACAAAACCTTGGTTCTCGGTTTCTAGGACCACGATGATTTTGCCTTCAGGGCTACTGCCGTAGATTTCCGCATTATCGTATTGCTCGATTTGTGCTTTGATCTCGTCTAGATGCTCTGGGCTCACATGCACGACTAAACTTGATATATGCACTTCATTTAGTGCCATAAATTGCTCTCGTTATTTTTGTTTTATGCATTACTCACAAGAATAGCCGAAGTAGGGCAAACTGCTACGCAGGCTCCACAACCGCTACACTCATCTAACTCGATTTTTGGTAGAGCAACACTGCCTGCTCTAAGTTGAAATTGAATCGCCATAGGTTCACACATGTCACCACAGCTTCGGCATTCAACATTTTGTTGGGCCAAGCATTTATCAGAGATAGTTGCTTTTGCCAGCCAAGGCGTTTCTTCCTCGGGTTTAAAAATTGGCTCTGGACAAACGTCTGCACATTGATAACAGAATGTACATTCGTCTTTTGAGAAGTCGACAGTAGGAAAACCACCGTCGCCGACAATGATGATGTGTGTCTCGCAACTTTCGATGCATTTACCACAACGTGTACAATCATCTGCGAAGCTTTCTAGACTTTTAATCCAAGGCAATCGAATTTGGCTTGAATCTACTTTGCGCCTAGAGAATAGGCGGCGTCTCGATAGGTCTACCACTAAATGCCTACTAATGTTGCTAAGATGTTGTAATTGTAGATCATTGTTTCGTTAATATCTTGTCATTTATCCTCACAAGTAGTGTAGTTTTAGAAATATTTGTATAAATACCCCTTAAGGGCTAAATAGGATCCTATATTGTCTTAGATCAATAAATTATGAAGCGTTTGGTCACATATTGAATGGAGCTCTGTTTTTTGATGTGTGACAATAGGTTCCCGACAGCCATTTTTATACCTTCAGGATATTAACTTTGCTTATTAAACCTGTTTCATCTGTGACGAGTACAATAGCTAAATCATTGCTATTTATATTGCTCCTTTCAGTTGCCACCACCGGTTTTGCTATTTTTACATTAGCGTCCAGCCTTAATGATGCCGAGGCGGTTAATGTGGCTGGCTCGATGCGCATGCAAAGCTACCGTTTAGCGCATGATATTCAAATAGAATCAGTGGATTACGATTCTCATATTCGTGAATTTGAAAGTTCCCTTTATTCCACATCGATGACTAATTTGGTGAGTTGGGAAGTGCCAACTGATATTACAAATGATTATTATTTAATAATTGGCCGTTGGCATGAATTGAAGCAGGTCTTAAATAGCGAAGATAGAAAACACTACCTGGTACTTGTTGAAAATTTTGTTATTGAAATCGACCGCTTTGTTTTTAAGTTACAAGAATTTTCAGAAAATAAATTAATTAAATTGGCATGGGCTGGTGGTATAGGTCTAGGTGGAATACTCGTCATATCTCTTTTTGTTGTTCATTTTGTACGTAAACAAGTTGTTAAGCCTCTACACGCTCTCGTTAGAGCTAGCCAGAGAATCAAAAATAGTGATTTCGAGGTTAAGTTAGAGGTTACCAACAATAATGAATTGGGCATTTTGACCAAAACATTTAACTCGATGGCGAAAGATTTAGGCGTGCTGTATCGAAACCTTGAAGATGTTGTCGATGCCAAGACGGTTGAGTTACAAAATGCTAACCAATCATTGCAAGCACTCTATTATTCTTCTCAAGAACTCACGGTAACGCGTGTTGCACCGGAAAATTTCCGAGCTATTTTGCAGCACTTGGTCAGTCTAGAAGGGATTGAATCGCTAAGGTTAGAAATAGTCGATAATTCGGGACGTTCTTTGATTATGGATGAAGGTTACGACCCGACTTGCGATTATGAAAAGTTTGAAATGAAACTGGATGATAACGAGCTTGTTTTGGGCTATCTGTATTGCTCATACCATCATGGTCATTCAACTAAGACGCTAATTGAGAGTTTTATTCAACTGTTATCGAGAGCTATCTACTATAATCGCGCTCAAAAGAAAGCTGAGCAGCTTATTATTATGGAAGAGCGAGCGACGATTGCGCGTGAACTGCATGATTCATTGGCCCAATCGCTGTCGTATTTAAAAATCCAAGTGACATTGTTAAAGCGTGTTATTGGTAAACTTCCGGAGCACAAACATCGAGAGCAGTCAGAGCAGATAGCATCTGAGCTAGGGAATGGATTAGCGGGTGCTTATACTCAATTGAGAGAGCTACTCACCACATTTAGGTTATCCATCAAAGAGGGTAGCTTTGGAGATGCTTTGAGCACCATGCTAGAGCAACTCAGTGAAAGAACCGATGCGAAGATTAAATTAACTAATAACCTTTCATCGCTCGAGCTTGATGCACACAGTCAGGTTCACTTGCTTCAATTGATTCGTGAAGCAACAATAAACGCAATAAAACACGCCAATGCCGACTTGATAGATGTATGCTGTATCGATGAGGACGGACAAGTATTAGTCGTGATTAAAGATAATGGAGAAGGCTTTGACCCAAGTAGTTCGAAGATGAACCACTACGGAATGAGTATTATGCAGGAGCGTGCGGCAAGACTGAATGGTGACTTAACGATTGAAGCGGCTCAAGGTGAGGGCTGTACAGTCATATTGAAATATAAAAGTTTAAAGGAAGTTAAAGTTGACGATTTGTAAAGTAATGTTGGTTGATGATCATCCATTGATGCGCAGAGGTATAAGCCAATTACTGAGCTTTGAAGATGAATTTGAAGTGATTGCAGAAGCAAGTAACGGTACTGAAGCGGTCGCTCTTGCCCATGAAGAAGAACCTGATTTGATCCTGTTGGATCTGAATATGAAAGGCATGTCTGGGCTAGATACCCTGAAAGCACTTCGTACTGATGGTTCAAGCGCTAACATCGTTATTTTAACGGTTTCTGATAGCCCTGCGGATATCGAAGCGATTGTTAAAGCGGGCGCTGATGGTTACTTACTGAAAGATACTGAACCCGATGAGTTGATTGAACTGCTTAAACAAGCACATAGCGGCGATAAGGCATACAGCAGTGTGGTCTCTCGCTATTTGAATGATGCTGACAGTCGAAATGATATCTTCGACCAATTGACTGAACGTGAAATGCAAATTCTTCAAGAAGTCGCGAAAGGTTACCGTAACAAGCAGATCGCCGATCACCTGTTTATTTCTGAATCGACAGTTAAGGTACATATGAAGAGTTTGTTGAAAAAGCTGCAAGTGCCTTCTCGTACCGCAGCAACCGTTCTTTATTTAGAACGTTATGGTGACATGAAGTAGGGTTTGTTCTTTTTAAGTAATACTATTTAAAGCCGTGCTGTTTCAATCCCTTGTGACATTTTTAGTGTCAAGCTCCAATAGATAGAGTTTTGAATTCTCTAATTAATATGACGCAAAAAAGGCGCTGAACTTATTAAGTTCAGCGCCTTTTTGTTAGGGCATTTTATATCGGCATCTCTATCTTAGCTTGTATCAGTCTAGATAGAGTGTTTCTTTAAGTTAAGCTGCCATTGGAACCAATACCAGCGTACCAAAGATAACCGTGATAAGACCACAGATTACTGGAACAGAAGTACGTTTTACAACTTCAAACGGGCTGATTTTACCCATACCCGATGTCGCAACAATTACGCCAGATACTGGAGAAATGGTACGGCCTAAGTTAGAAGCTTGAAGCATAGGGATGATTAGGAACGCTGGGTTCAAGCCCATTTTCGCCGCTAGTGATGGAGCCAGCTCTACGAATGCATAGAAAGGCGCGTTACCAGAACCTGTCGCGATAGCTGCAGCAACCGTTAAACCTGTTAGGATAAGCATCAATGCGATACCGCCTGCGCCTGCCGATTCAGCAAGACCGATTAGGTTATCAATTGCACCGATAGACATTAGACCTTGAGCAAATACGCCCGCCGCAACCAACAACATTACCACGCCTTTGAACGCGTCAGCCATGCCTTGGTAGCAAGAATCTAAGTCTTCTAATGTTTTCTCGCCGTCAAACTTCTTAACAACGTAATCGATAACTGCGCCCACGAAGATAGAACCTACCACAATAGTGTAGATATCAAGTGAAAGCCCCGGAATCGTACGGCCGTTGAATAGGAAAACGCCGATGATAGGTAGGAATGGCAGTGCAGCGTAGAAAGCCGGTGCTGTTGTTTCGATTTCCGAAACGTCTACTTTTTCCATTGGCGTGTTTTCTTTTTTATCTAGGTATTTGTTCCAGAAGAAAGCCGCGCCAGCCATCACGATGATTGCACAGATAGAAACAGGCAATACTGTTTGAACAGCAAACACATCAAGAGACATGCCTGATTTTTCAGCTGCGATAACCACATCACCAGAGGTTGGTGAAAGAATGATGGCTGCAGGTGACGCACAAACCGCCACGGCTGCTGGGCGAGAAATACCCATTGCCGTCATCATTGGGAATAGGGTTGCCATCAATAGCACACCAAGACCCGTTGCAGAACTTACCGCTAGAGACATTAGACACGCTACGATGTAAGCCGCTACAAGAAGCACATAGGGAGATTTGATAGCAGCAAGCGGTTTAGAGAACTGTTTCACTACTACGTTGTTAGCACCAATGTGCGTCATGTAAGAAGCAAAACCACAAAGAAGCATGATCTGCATTCCGAGGCCTCCACCTCTATATTGTAACATATACTTAACAAACTCTAGTGAGTCGGTAACCATGTTACCTGTTGAGGCGACTTTAGCTGGTAAGACTGTGTGACCAATAAGGCCAGTAATAAGAAGTAGGGCAAGGCCAGCAGTTAGTAATACGCCTGCCGCTTTATAGCCTTTCACAATAAAGTAACCAACAGCGATGGTAATTACTAATCCGATCAAGAGCTCTAACATAGAAATCTCCACAAAGTTTAAAAAGTATAAGAAAGTGTTTCAGAATATGACAATGAATGTACAGAAAACTGCACTGTGGCACGAGGCATAGTTGAGGTTGGTATGATCTAAGACAAACATTTTTTTCTATGTTAATTGTGGTTGTAAATATTGATTAACTACTGTTGTTTGGGTGTTAATAAACAAATTTTGTGACTCCCTAGAATATAACTTGGATCACCTTTGCTTGTTTTAGTTTCATATGACAGGAAGGGTTGGATAACTTTAGCCGTTGATGTGCAAATGGTGATAATAGCGAGAAAAAGAGAGTTATGTGGGGCAAGAGACGAACGGGCGATTTGATGTGGGAAGCACAATCAAAGTGTTACAGCCTTATGATGTTTTAGAGTGGTTTTAATGCTATCGAGCACTTCGCGTTGAAGCCTGGAGGGAGATTTAATTCTCGGTGATCAAATCACACAACGCGTATCTGGTGTGTGATTTGGTATTAAAGGTAAAAGAAGCTCTAAGTGTGGAAGAGCTTCTTTGGTGCATTCGTTTAGGTAAACCAAAGCCTATAGTATTGCTTACCTTTGGCGTCTTGCGACCAAAGTAAATCGGTAATCGTTAGACGTGAAGTAGTTACGGCTGTATTCAAACACCGTGTTATTGACAAGGTAACCGCGAGTACGTTTTTCAATGATAGGCTGAGCTGGGTCAATACCTAGCTGTTTCGCAACATCTTCAGGCGGAAGAATCGGCACCAATTCTTGCTCACTTCTATCAATCACCATGCCTTTGGTGTTCTCAATAAAGTCGTACTTTGATGTCTGCATCACTTGATAGGTGAGATCTGGGAATAGGGCAACAGGTAACCAAGTTTCTTCAACCGTGATTGGATTGTTGTCTATGAAACGAACACGCTTTACGTAGAAAACCAATTCGCCTTCTTTGATATCTAAATGCTCAGACATCGCCAAAGAACACGGCTTCATTTCAAAGGCCAGAACGTCACTGTGTGTAACCACATCCAAATGCGCCCACTTTTCTTGAAAGCTCGACTGTTTGTAGATGTCGTAATTGATCTTGTTCTCTTTGACGTAAGTGCCGCTGCCTTGAACGCTTTCAAGCTCATCGTTTTCGATCAGTAGTTTCAGCGCTTGTCTAACCGTTACACGGCTTACCGAGAATACTTCACGCAATTGCGCTTCTGTTGGGAGTGCTTCTCCAACTTTATATTCTCCAGAACTGATTTTTTCTCTTATTGCATCTGCGATTTGGCGATACATCGGGAGTCTTGCCATTTTTGCCTCATTTGTGCGCTAGAACAACTAGACTTTGATTAACAACCTGTACCTTAAATACGTAAATTTGCTCTATATAAGCCTTGCTTTAAAGGTTAGTGTGAGCGTCGTATCGGCGTTTTGTAGTACATATAATACAAATTAAACGATACATAACAAGCTTTCTTAAAGGAATTACCAATATGATTTAAATACAAATTAAATACAAATATGTATTGGTGAGATCGTGATCACGGATTAAATGTCTTGAAGTTGTATTATTCTTCTCGTCGGCAGGGACGACTGTCGTACTAATCCGTGACTATGGGACAAAGGTTATGAAACTTACTACTCTAACGAATAAGTCGCTCGTAAATCTGCAAACTACGTTTAGCAGTCGAGAAGAAGCGATTTACGCACTTGCTGACCAACTGGATCAGCAAGGCAAACTGCATAACAAGCAAGAGTACCTTGATGCAGTATTTGCTCGTGAAGAGCAAGGCCCGACAGCGCTTGGTGAAGGCCTAGCAGTACCGCATGGCAAGACTGATGCGGTTAAAGAAGCTGGCTTCGCTGTAGCAACGCTTAAAGAAGACATGAAATGGAAAGGCTTGGATGAAGACGAAGATGTAAATCTTATCTTCCTAATTGCGATTCCAAATGCAGAAGCGGGTTCTACCCACATGCATCTGCTCACTGCATTGACAACTACATTGGTTGATGACGATGTTCGCGAAGCGGTATTAAAAGCGACAACCGCTGAAAAAATCTTCGCGCTTCTTGATGGCGACAATCAACAAGATGAAAAACAAGACAACTTAGATACAAATGCCCCGACAATTGTATGTGTGACGGCTTGCCCAGCAGGCATTGCTCATACCTATATGGCGGCAGAGTATCTTGAAAAGGCGGGCAAAAAGCTTGGCTATAACGTGCATGTTGAAAAACAGGGCGCAAACGGTATAGAAGATCGCTTAACGGCTGAGCAATTAAACAATGCTGTGGCTTGTGTTTTTGCTGCTGAAGTGGCGATTAAAGAATCTGAGCGCTTTAACGGCATTCCTCGTGTAGAAACGCCAGTTGCAGAACCGATTAAACACGGTGAACGCATTCTAAACGAAGCAATTGAAGAGTCGAAAAAAGGCAACGGTGCAGAGCGTAAAGTAGCTACTGATGATAAACCTAAGAAAGTGCCACTGAAAACAGAGCTCAAACAAGCACTGCTTTCTGGTATTTCTTACGCGGTTCCTCTTATCGTTGCTGGTGGTACTGTTCTTGCGGTTGCTGTTCTTATCGCGCAAATTTTTGACCTGCAAGAGCTCTACGCAACAAAAGATTCTTGGCTATGGATGTATCGCAAACTAGGTGGCGGCCTACTGGGTACATTGATGGTTCCGGTGCTAGCCGCTTACACAGCTTACTCATTAGCCGACAAACCGGCACTGGGTCCTGGTTTTGCCGCGGGTATTGCAGCAAACATCATTGGTTCAGGTTTCCTTGGTGGTGTTGTTGGTGGTTTGATTGCGGGTTACGTGATGCGCTGGGTGAAAGAGCATGTTCGCTTAGGCCCTGCGTTTAACGGCTTCCTTACTTTCTACCTTTATCCGGTGATCGGTACTTTGGTGGCAGGTAGCTTGATGCTATTTGTTATAGGTAAACCTGTAGCGTTCCTAAACCAAGGTCTAACGGACTGGTTGAACGGTATGTCTGGCACCAATGCGCTGTTATTGGGTGCGATTCTTGGTCTGTTTGTATCATTCGACTTAGGTGGTCCGGTAAACAAAGCCGCTTACGCATTCTGTTTAGGTGCAATGGCGAACGGTGTTTATGGCCCATACGCAATCTTTGGTTCAGTAAAAATGGTATCGGCGTTCACCGTAACGGCTTCAACCATGATTGCTCCACGCCTATTCAAAGACTTTGAGATTGAAACCGGTAAATCAACTTGGCTACTTGGCTTAGCGGGTATTACTGAAGGTGCAATCCCAATGGCGATTGAAGATCCAATCCGTGTAATCGGTTCATTCCTACTAGGCTCTGTGGTTACAGGCGCGATGGTTGGTGCGGCAGGTATTGGTCTATCGACTCCGGGCGCAGGTATCTTCTCTATCTTCTTGTTACACGATTCTGGTTTGGGCGCATTCTCTGCTGCGGCAATCTGGTTCGGTGCTGCGATTGTCGGCACAGCAATTTCAACCATTACTCTTCTGATGTGGCGTGGTCACGCTGTAAAAAAGGGTAAGTTTGAAGCAAGTACTGCAACACAGAACTAACTGAATTTTGAGTTAGCTGCTAACTCACTGCGAAATCAATATATAAAAAATAACAAACAACTGGCTGTCCTAAATACCTGTGCTCCTAACGGTTTTATTCTCACAGATTCTGGGCGTGGTTTTCTGCACCCTAAATTTAGTGGCAGCCAATTTTAACCCCTTGAAAAACTTTAATTTAGTCGTATTTGAGCTCGAATTTAAGATTTACTCGAAGCGACACATTTAGGTAAATGATTATGACTACATCACGCGTACATATTACTCCACACATGCACTGGGATCGTGAATGGTATTTCACAACAGAAGAGTCTCGTATTCTTCTAGTGAACAACATGGAAGAAATCATGAACCGTCTGGAGAGCGATCCAGAATACAAATACTACGTTCTAGATGGTCAAACAGCCGTTCTAGAAGATTACTTCGCGATCAAACCAGAGAACACAGAACGCGTAAAAGCATTGGTTGAAGCGGGCAAGCTAATTATTGGCCCTTGGTACTCTCAAACCGACACAATGCAAGTTTCTGGTGAGTCGATTGTACGTAACATGATGTATGGCATTCGCGACTGTATGAAATTTGGCGATGCAATGAAGATCGGTTACCTACCAGATTCATTCAGCATGAGCTCTCAGCTGCCGATGATCTATAACGGTTTCGACATCACGCGTGCAATGTTCTGGCGTGGTTGTTCAGAGCGTCATGGCACCAACAAAACAGAATTCTTATGGCAGTCTAATGACGGCAGTGAAGTGACTGCACAAGTGCTTCCACTGGGTTACGCGATTGGTAAATACCTTCCGCAAGATGAAGAAGGTCTACGTGCTCGTTTAGATAAGTACTTCCCAGTGCTAGAAAAACCATCGGTAACGAAAGATATCCTATTGCCGAACGGCCATGACCAAATGCCGATTCAGAAAGACATCTTTGAAGTAATGGACAAGCTTCGCGAAATCTACCCAGATCGTGAATTTTCAATGAGCCGCTTTGAAGAAGTATTCGAAAAAGTAGAAGCGGCGCGCGACCAACTCGACACAATCAAAGGCGAGTTCAACGACGGTAAATACATGCGTGTTCACCGCACGATCTCTTCTACACGTATGGACATCAAACTGATCCACGCGGAAATCGAAAATAAGATTGTAAACATCTTAGAACCGCTAGCTTCTATCGCTTGGACATTAGGCTTTGAATACCACCACGGTTTAATTGAGAAAATGTGGAAAGAGAGCATGAAGAACCACGCTCACGACTCGATTGGTTGCTGCTGTTCAGACAAGGTTCACGCTGAGATCCTAAACCGCTACATCCTTGCGGATGACATGGCGACCAACCTGATTCATTTCTACAAGCGTAAGATTGTCGACCATATGCCAGATCGCGAAGGTTGCGACAAACTAGCGATGTTTAACCTTTCTCCATACGAGCGTGAAGAAGTGGTCAACACGACGATCACTATCCGTGCACAAGAGTTCTCTATCTTTGATGAAAACGAAAACCCAGTTGAGTACTTCATCCAAGACAAGCGTCAAATTGATCCAGGTAAAGTAGATCGTCAAATCGTTCACTACGGCAACTATGACCCATTCATGGAGTTTGATATCCAGATCAAACGTACTGTGCCGGCAATGGGCTTCACTACGTTACACATCCAAGGTAACGAGAAGGGCGCAGTTAAAGTTGCTGAGCAGAAGGACTACCTATTAGAAAACGAATACTACCGAATCAATGTAAACGACAACGGAACTCTGACTATTTTCGATAAAGAGACAGAGCAAATATTCGAC
Source organism: Vibrio sp. FF266 (assembly GCF_041439695.1). Lineage (NCBI taxonomy): Bacteria > Pseudomonadati > Pseudomonadota > Gammaproteobacteria > Vibrionales > Vibrionaceae > Vibrio > Vibrio sp. FF266. Next base: position 20,897 of record NZ_JBGOOO010000021.1, on the reverse strand, counting down.
CAAGTGCTTCGTTTAGAAGACGGTTCTGATGACGGCGATGAGTACGATTACTCTCCATCTCGTCAAGAGTGGTTACTGTACTCAGATGAATTCCCAGTCGAAACATCGATTGATCACCAAGGCTTCCAATCGGTAGCGAACATCGCTTTCCGCATGAACGTGCCTGCCAACCTTACAGAGCGTGAAGAACGTACGGGTCAAAACGGATTCGTTGAAGCGCAATGCCAAGTGGTATTGAAGCAAGGTTCTCGCCGCATTGAAGTACGCATGGAACTAGACAACCAAGCCGACGACCACCGTGTACGTGTGCTAGTACCAACGCCATTCGTTTCTGAAACTGTGGTTGCAGATAACCAGTTCGGTTGTATTACTCGACCAACCAATGACCCTGCTATAGCGGTTTGGGAAGAAGAGAAGTGGAAAGAAGCGCCAGTTCCTGTGTATCAGTTAATGAACTTTGCTGCGTTAGAAAACGGTAACGCGGGCATGGCAATCATGTCGAATGGTCTACGTGAATTTGAAGTGATTGCTTCGCAAGGCGACGATAATAGAGATACGTTCGCACTAACGTTATTCCGCGGTATCGGTGTATTGGGTAAAGAAGAGTTATTGCTTCGTCCGGGTCGTCCTTCCGGTATCAAGATCCCGACACCGGACTCACAAGTACGCGGCAAGTTAGTGTGTGAATTCACTCTATGCGGTTTCTCTGGTAATCACATAGACGCGAACATCATGGCGCAAGCACGTGACAATGTCACTCAAATCGAGTGCTACAACAAGATCCCTTACAACGCGATGAAGCTAAACGTAGGTGAGCAGAACCTTCCAATGAGCTTTAGCCTTCTGTCTAAGCAACAAGCAGGTGCGGTGCTAAGCGTACTTAAGAAAGCGGAAGACGAAGATGCGCTGATCATGCGTGTCTACAACCCAGAAGAAACGGGTTCAGTATCGGATTCAATCTCGTTCACTCAAGCGGTTTCAAGCTGGAAAGAGACGAGTATGGACGAGCGCGTTCGTGAAGGTGATGTAGCGACAGAAACCTTTGGTGACTTGTCTTTTGGCGAACTGGCATCTTGCCAAGCGAAAACATTCCAAGTGAAATTCTAATTCAAGGCACTCCGCTCAAGCAATTAGGCGGAGTAGGTGAACGACGATGAAAATTGTTATTGCTCCCGATTCATTTAAAGAATCTCTATCTGCAAAACAAGTTTGTGAAAGTGTTGAAGCAGGGTTTGCTCAGGTTTTTCCTGACGCCGAATACGTTCATTTACCACTAGCTGATGGTGGTGAAGGAACGGTAGACGTGTTGCTAGAGGCGCTCAATGGTAAGAAACAACGGTTACAAACGACGGATCCAATCGGTCGCGAATGTACGGCTTATTGGGCTTCACTTGTACAACAGGTTGATGGCAAAAGCGTAAACACTGCCTTGGTGGAGTTTGCCCAAGCGTCGGGTTTAGATCGATTAATCGTAGAAGAAAGATCACCTCTTACGGCATCGTCTTACGGCACAGGGTTGCTGATGAGAGATGCGCTAGATAAAGGCGTAGAACAAATCATAGTTGGTCTGGGCGGTAGTGCCACCAATGACGCAGGTGCTGGCATCTTACAAGCGTTGGGAGGCAAGTTATTAGACAAGCAAGGCAACGAACTATCTGGTGGCGGCGCCGAGTTAAGCCAGTTAGCAAGCATCGATCTTGATGGACTACACCCGAGATGCAAAGAAGTGACGTTTGTGGTCGCGTGTGATGTGAACAATCCACTGTGTGGTGAAAGCGGAGCCAGTGCCGTGTTTGGTCCGCAGAAGGGAGCATCAAAAGTTCAAGTTGAACAACTTGATACTGCGATCGGACATTTTGCCGATATCGCTCAAGCGCGCACGGGTATTAATCATCGAGACACTGCTGGTTTTGGTGCGGCTGGAGGCACGCCACTGGGGTTAAGTCTTGCATTCAATATCCAAATTAAAGCGGGTATTGAGATGGTATTAGATGCCTTGGGTGCAGATAAGGTTCTTGAAGGTGCTTCACTGGTCGTGACCGGAGAGGGGCAGATGGACAACCAAACCCTACAAGGTAAAACACCTTTCGGCATCGCTCAGCGAGCTCAAAAGTTGAGTATTCCAACCATTGGAATTGCGGGCTCTTTGGGGCAAGACGTTGAAAAACTTTACGGCTCAATGTCTAGCTTATTTGGAACCGTACGTTCACCTCAGTCTTTAGACCAAGTTTTATCAGAAGCGAATCAAAACCTGACTCGCACTGCCCGTAATATCGCCGCCACGCTCAAGCTTGGCAGCCAGATTTTTAATGAGAAGTAATTATGTCTCTATTTAAACTCGATAACGTTATTCAAAATTACGCATGGGGAAGCAAAGACTCCATCAACCAACTTTTTGGTATTGTGAACCCAAACCAAGAACCTCAAGCAGAAATTTGGATGGGTGCTCATCCTAATGGTTGCTCAAAAGTAGGCGATACCGGTGAGCCGCTTTCTCACATGATTGATGAAAATAGAATCGATGTCTTAGGCGGGTACACGGCGGCACGTTTTGGTGAATTACCTTTCCTGTTTAAGGTGTTGGCCGCTGAAACTCCGTTGTCTATTCAGGTTCATCCGAATAAGCGAAAATCTGAATTAGGTTTTGAGCGAGAGAATGCACTTGGCATCCCTTTGAATGCGTCTAATCGTAACTACAAAGATCCAAACCATAAGCCTGAGTTGGTTTATGCGTTGACCTTTTACAAAGCGATGAATGGCTTTCGTCCAATCGACGATATTATTGCCTTGTTCGAAGAAGCGGATATTCCTTCGTTAGCGATTGAGCTTAATGTACTTAAAGCCAATGCCGACAGTGATTCTTTGAAGTCTTTCTTTAGCGCCATTATGTCTCTTGAAGGTGACCGTAAAGCGTCTGCGCTTAATGAGCTTTATGCTGCACATGCGCGACCAGCTAAAACGGTCATGGGACGTGAAGCTCTGCAATACAGCATTGAATTCAAACAGCACTATCCGGGTGATATTGGTTTGTTTGCACCATTGATGCTTAACACAGTTGAACTGGCGCCGGGTGAAGCTATGTTCCTATTCGCAGAAACCCCACATGCTTATGTTCAAGGTACGGGTTTAGAGATTATGGCAAACTCAGACAATGTGCTTCGTGCCGGTCTCACCCCCAAGTACATAGACGTTCCTGAGCTTATCGATAACACGATCTTTGAGCCGATTAAGCCAGAAGATATTCGCCTTAAGCCTGTATTGAAAGAGGGCAAGATGAGCTATCCGATTCCTGTGGATGACTTTGGCTTTGATATCTTGTCTGCGACTGATGAGAGCAAGTCACAGTATCTACGTAGCGCGGAGATCTTGTTCTGTGTGGAAGGAGAGGCGACCATCACCTCAGAAGGTCGTACAGTTTCTCTTAAGCCCGGAGAATCAGTCTTTGTAAGTAGTAATTCAAGTGTTTACCAATATCAAGGGAATGGCATTTTGGCTCGTGCTTTTAACTAGTGCCCCCGTGCTAGCGATCAGCAAAAGAAATGTCAGAGTGCCACTGTAAAGAGGCACTCAATATTAGATTGATGGTTGTTACCTATCTGTCTTTGACAGTCATGATTATTGACCATACCCGCTACTCTGGCGGGTTTTTTCATTATTAGAATGAGCAGATATAAGCTTGTAGAAACGAAAAACCCTGCGTTCAGAGCAGGGTTTTTATTGAATCAGTACAGAGTGACTGGTTAGGCAATGTGCGTCATTTTATTAAGCACAAAGGTTTCGATACAATCTTCAGTCGCAGCCATGTACTCGGCGATGTGTTGGCTCGCTAAGTGCATCTCGAGATGAGCTTCAGACTCCCAGTTCTCATGAAAAACGAAGTGAGCAGGGTTACTGTTATCTTGGTGCAGATCGTAGTTAATACAGCCGTCTTCAACACGGGTTTTGTCGATCAATTTAATCATCTCTGATTTAACTAACTCAATCTTATCTTCTTTAGAGACGATTGTTGCAATAATAGTCAGTTTGCTCATTTTCAATTCCTTAGGTCTAAACTCAGTAAGTTAAAGTAATATAAGTATAAATTCAGATTGAAGAAAGAGTTCTGGAATCCAATAACTATGGTTCTTGAAGTCCATAATTTAGACTTGAGAGTATTTGGCTAATGGCTAATGGCTAATGGCTAATGGCAAATAGGTTACGCTCATAAAAAAGCCCTCATAGTAATATGAGGGCTTCAAATAAGAGTTAAGCAGTGTCGTTACTGGTGCATTAAGCGGACTATCCTGCCTTAAGTATATTGTTCTATCTTAAGCATACTGTTCCACTGTCATTGCCCAATTTTTTTTCTGTTGCTCAAAATTCATTTTGATTTGTTGGTAACGAACTTTAAGTAGAGAGTGTTCGTACTTCTTCACAACATCTTCTCGTTTGCTTTCAAGTAGCTGCTTTTTGACTTCGTAATACTCGTTCATGTTTGATACTAGAGCATCGAATTCTTGTTGAAGTTTGTCTGCGATTTGTTGCTTGTCGGCACGATGCATGATCTTTTGCTGCGTGCGTTTAAGTAACATTGATGCTTCTGCTTTTTCGATACGAGCTTGAGGGGTTTTCTTAAGCTTGCTTGCCAGTCCCATCAAAGAGGCACTCTTGATCAACCATTTTGTAGGATCGTATTGCCACCAGTAGATGCCGTTGCGGTAATCGTTCTCAAAGATGTGGTGGAAGTTGTGGTAGCCTTCGCCAAAAGTGAGTACTGCTAACACACCGTTATCACGGGCCGTGTTTTTGTCGGTAAAAGGTTGGTTACCCCAGATGTGGGCTAGAGAGTTAATGAAGAATGTTGTGTGGTGGTTAAGTACCAAACGAACCGCACCTACGATTAACAACATGCCAATCACGTCACCGTAAATCACGCCCAATGCAATAGGAACACCGAAGTTCATGATCAACGCCAGAAGAACATAGTGCTTGTGCTGCCACATTACGATCTTATCTTTCTTCAGGTCACGACAGTTTTCATAGTTTTCGTACATTGAGGTACTGTAGTTACGAATCATCCAACCAATGTGCGAGTACCAAAAGCCGCGTTTTGCAGAGTACGGGTCTTTGTCATTGTTATCCACGTGCTTATGATGCACACGGTGATCAGAAGACCAGTGTAACGCGCTGTTTTGCAGGGCAAATGCGCCACCTAATGCAAATAAAAATCTTAGGCTCGAATGCGCTTCAAACGCTTTATGAGACCATAAGCGGTGATAACCCGTTGTGATTGAAAGGTTACAGAACGTAAAACAGATTGCTAGCCATATCCAGTGCTCCATACCATAGCCAAAAAAGTAGCCATAAACGGGAGCCGCAACAACAGCAAGCAGCATACTAAAAGAGAATACAAAAATATTGAGCCAGATTAATGGCGGCTTTTTTGTAGATTGTTTGTCGGCACTATTCATTAGCAAATTTCCATTGAGCTTACATCTGTGCGCTAGAATATCAGCGTACACGTGTAAGTCAATATTGAAAGTGTAAACGTGTATTAGTATGTTTTGCTTAAATATTGTATAAAGGTAGTGTGAAATGTAGTAGCAAGTCATAAATGGAAGTACTAAGGGCTAATAAATGGAAATTAAGGTAGCTGAATATAAAGATTATGAGCGGATTGCCCAATTACACGCGGATAGCTGGAAGCTATATTATCGTGGCATTCTTGCTGATGATTACTTAGAAAATGATGTTTTGGAGGACAGATCTGTTATTTGGCAGACTCGTTTGATTAACCCTCCTTTTAACCAACATGTTTTATTGCTTGAAGAGGGCGGTTTACTGGTTGGTTTCGTCTGCGCGTTTGGTAATCACAACTTTGAGCGTGGCACGTTCATCGATGCGTTACATGTAGATAATGCCTATCGCGGTCGTGGTGTTGGTAAGCGTTTATTGTCTGAATTATCGAAGTGGTTGCAGCAATACTATTCGGATTCAGGTCTGTACCTAGAGGTGATGTCTGAAAATCACCAAGCGATTGCTTTTTATCAAGCGATTGGTGGTAAAGAAGAGCTAGAGCAAGTTTGGAATGCACCATGTGGAAGTCAAGTGAATGAGAAGGTGATTTCTTGGAGCTCTCCCGTTGAACTTGAACAGAAAACAGCAAGCATTGTGTATTCTTAGTCACTTCAAGTTGAATAATGGTTCCTTGCTCAACAGCTGCCTCTTACTGAAGTTGCTTTAAAGCTGAAGAACAAACCAAAAAGCCCCGAGCATTAAATTGTTCGGGGCTTTTTTGATTAGAATAGACGCTTCAATTATTTGGCGTTTAGTCGCACCATGTGATTTTTTTCATAAAACGAAGAGAGATTAACGCTTGTTCTTCAAGTAACGCTTACGACGCTCTTCTTTTTTCTTAATCTGTTGTGCGGCTTTCAGCGCAGCCGCTTCTTCAACTTCGATCAGTTCTTGTGTGATCATTTCTGGTAGCTCTAACGTTACTTTACCTAAAGTACCATTACGCAGTTCGTGAAGTAGGATTTCCGAACATTTGTGAATGTCGATATGACCACCAGCACGAAGTGCGCCACGCTTACGACCAATCGCTTCCATCAATTCGATGTCAGACTCTGGTAGCTCTTCAATTTGGTAGCGTTCTTGCAAAAGGTTAGGGTATTGCTTTGCAAGGTACTCGACTGTGTAGAATGCCACTTCATCGTATTCCATTGCCGTATCTTTTACAGCGCCTGTTGCAGCCAAGCGGAAGCCACTGTGTGGGTTTTCTACTTTAGGCCATAGGATTCCAGGAGTATCTGAAAGGATCACGCCATTTTGTAGATTGATACGTTGTTGACGACGAGTTACCGCAGGTTGGTTACCAGTAACCGCGATCGTACGTCCCGCTAAACAGTTGATGATGGTCGATTTACCCACGTTCGGGATGCCCATGATCATTGTACGAATGTTCTTACCCATCTGTTCACGGTGCGGTGCTAACTTACGCACGAGCTCCATAACGTGGTTAACTTCTTCTTTAGCGCTAGTAGTAATCGCAATCGCTTTAACGCCTTGCTCTTTCTCGAAGTGCTCAATCCAACGCTCAGTAAGCTCAGGATCCGCAAGATCGCGCTTGTTCAACACTTTTACACAAGGCTTATCGCCGCGCAGTGAAGAGATCATTGGGTTTTCACTACTGAACGGGATACGAGCGTCCAGTACTTCGATGATCACATCAACCTGTGGGATAACTTCTTCGATTTCTTTACGGGCTTTATGCATGTGACCCGGAAACCATTGAATAGACATAGAGATAAACCTTGATAAATATATTTGCTGCACATTGTAAGGGTTGGATGATACGTGTAAAGGTATATCTCTCCCGACCTTCAATGAGCTCAGTGAGTTTGCTTGAAGTATAGGCGACTTAGTGATGTTTATTTAACTTAGACTGATCTAATGAAGGTGAAATCCATTACTGTTGTGAAGCATAAAAAGCCGCAATATCTTTCAAGTCTTGATCATTGAGTTTACTCAGTTGTGTTTGCATCATTTCAGCGTAAGCGCCTTGTCTATCACCGTTTTGGTAAGCTTTCATTGTGTTATAGAGGTAAGTTGAATCTTGGCCAGAAAGTTTTGGGTAAGCAGTGTTACTTGTTTCACCCGTGGGGTTATGACAGAAAATGCAACTTGGTGACTTCATTTTACCCAGTTCAGGATCGCCAAAATTAGAGGCATGAAGGCTAGGGGAAAGAGCGAGTAATAGTAAAGTGAAGGGTCGGTAAGTCATGCTTTTTCTCCGGTAAAAACATAACAATAAAGCTTACCCTAAGGGGAAGCTCAAGTCCGAATTGCTTTAGATGCTTTATGCTTTAGATATTTTAGAAGCTAATAGTGTTGACAGTTACAACTGACTTCGGTCTGTTAGGCGAGTAGAGGGCTTAAGAAGTGATGTTTTGTGAGTTCAAAAATTCTATTCGTACCTTAGAGGGCAGAATGTAATTAAGTCACTGATGATAGGATTTAAACCTAGTTGTTCAGTCTAACTGTGATTTTATGACGGAGGGGGGGATAATAGAAGCTCACATCTTCAAGGGCCTAAATTATAATACGATCTGTTGTAAAAATAACTGCAATCCAGTGTCTCTATATTTGTGACTCAAATATTAACTACATGCCTGGTTGTATAATAGTCTCTAAACTATTGATAAAATTTGCTTTTCTTATTGCTTCTTTTCGGTTGGTTACGTTTATTTTTTTATATATATTATATACATGTGTTTTCACTGTACTTTCTGAAATAAATAGTTCACTTGATATCTCTAAATTTGTATCTCCTCTGATAACTCGTTTAAATATTTGAGCTTCTCTTTTTGTAAGGGTAGATAATATTACCTGTGACTTGAATGTTTGGGAGCGCGCATTGGATAAAATATGTGACATTAACTTCCTCGGTAACCATAGGTCGTCATCGCAGACCGTTTTCAAGCAACGTGTAAGGTGCTCTACAGGAGCATCTTGATAGATTATGCCCTTTATATTAAACATGTTGAATAGTTGCATTACGGTAATACTCTGTCCGGTAATATCAGAGGGAACGTCATAGATTACCCATTTGTTGGACTCTACTTTTGATAAGGTGATGTAGACATCTTTGATGTCAGCTAAGAGTAAGTAACTAATGAGAATGACATCGAACGTCTTGCGATGATTCGAACGTTCAATGCCTGAAATACATTCACGACTAAAACAAAAGTCACTGTATTTCTCTATTTCTCGTTGAATAAACTGGTTATTTATACCGTTGTCGCCAATTAGGAGCATGTGCTTTAAATTATTTTTACTGTTATGCATACTTTACTCCGAAACTGACAAATCGTGTTGTGATTATATGATACTAGGTTTTATATAATTGCGTTGCATATCTCAGGATTTATATAATTACATATTTAAGGCTGCTGTGAAAGGAGAGGTTCTATAGAAATTTGTAATGTATCTTCATATATTCCTCCCGGTTTGTTCTCTGTTTCCCCAATTACAAAACTCAAAGGAATAGGTTGACCGAGCGTAGCCGAAATACGCTGAATTTTTGCATCAAGTTGACCGAGGTTTACTCTATCGTTATCTAGGGAAAGTTCGTATGGAATATCCCATTTTGTCTCATCAGATTCATGACGTAGCATCCCTTGATGGGATGATTCCAATACGATGGTATACGCTGTATTACTTTGCACCCATAGGTTCGGTGCAGAACGAATAATCTTGTTTGAATATAATGTTCCTAGATCAAGGTCATAATGCTGTTGAGTTAACCCATAAAAGTGAACTTTTGCAGCTGGTGGCACGGTAACGGATACTGGGAGTGAGCTAGGGCTGATCTCTATTTGTTGGTTGTCTGAGGTATAAGAGGGCGACACTTCTAAAACCCCCCGGTAGGTTCCTGACGCTAGCCACTGTTTGCTTGGGAAACGCATTTGTATGGTTGTCGAAGGTTGACTGTCGGTTAATGATAAATGCCACTGATTCGCGATTGGTACACCCATTTGTCCACTCCACTCGAAGTTGAGTTTGTCTTGGTTTACCCCTTTTAACGTCCGACTGGTATCGTTAAGTTGTAAAACCAAACTCAATTTGCAGGCTTCGCCAATTATATTCGCATCGATCCTATAAGTATTAATTGTTGCGTAAGTACCTGTGTTGAAAACGTCGTATTGCGACTGGGATGAGACGGGTTGAATCGTCAATGCACTAGCTTCACATGCTAATACAGAGGATACAGAATTTATGGCGATGAGGAACCATCCTCCCCACCGAAGTTGTTTAATCCACATACACATCTCCTAGTCTGATCAAGTTGTCACTGCGCTCGCTGAGAGTAATGACGGCTGACTCTTGTCCTTTAGTGTCAAGAATCAGTTGATATTTCCCTGGCTTTAACCCAGATATCGCAAATATGCCGTTCCGATTGGTAAAGAAGTCAATCGGTAACTGTTTAGCTTCACCAAGGTAATGTGCTACACCAGCGACAAGTGAAATTGGATTGTTACTTTGACGGTCGTATAGCTTACCAATCACGGTTAAGACAGCATCGGAACCAATTTGTAGTTGGAAGCCCCGCTTGTAATCAGGTTTAACCCAAAAAGCACCATCCCCCAAATCATATCCCGGTGGTAAGTTATCGACCTCATAACCGATGACTTGGCTATTGTAAGCAACAAGATCAGGAACCATGGCACTGGCATCTCCGTTAAGGTAAACACGTGCGTACTCTCCGTCTTTTGTTGGGTCCAATGCCACGTCATTCTCTGCGAGGCTTTCATGCTTGCTGACAATAGCAAATGCTTCTCGGACTGGTCTGCCGATCGTTACCGATGAACCTGCAAACGCAAGTGCACTGCTGATGGTTACGTCGGTACTGTGGTTTCTTGTGTCACCACTAATGTCGTCAAGTCGAGAGGCATGGGTCGCACTCAATTCGTAACGGTTTGCCGTATAGTTAATACCAGCGTCCATATCGGAGTCCGTTTCTTCATTCGTAATGACACTCGCAAACCCCGATATCCCTCCGGTGTTACCTATATTATTCTGATAGCTGTAATCTAAGGCGGCTTCTCTTAGCTCTGTACTGTAACGACCGACGACACGAGTTTGTCGGCTAAGAGGCCAACTTATGGTGAGCGTAGTGCTGATGTCATCGTCTTTACTGGCGTGATCTTGATAGCTAACACGGGCACTCCAAGTCGCGTGAGTATCAAACAATCCGTCCGATAAACTCGGGCTAATTAGCCAATAGTCGTTCTCTTTGTCTATTCCTGAACGGTAATTGACTGTCATGGCGGCACGTAAAGATCGACTTAGATAAATCGAACCGAATGCAGAAGCATAATGAGTGGTTAAGTTGATGTCTTTATCGGAGGCGTCAAACCCAGCAACACCAGTAAAATTGTTGCTCAGATACTCATAACTAACACTCAGTTGTGGAGCCAGTGTATTCTTACTGGAAAATTCCGCATCGAATGCAAATTTGTAAGCATCGCCGTTTCCTAATACAGGATGTTCGCTACGTGAAGCATTGAGTTCAGTGACTCCCCATCTAGAAGCGATGAGTGCGGTAGTACCATATTGGTATAAATCTTCACGGGTTTGAAAGTTGGTACCTAACGTTAACCAAGGGTTAATCCCAACATCAACATAACCATGGAAAATACGCTCATCGGTTAGGTATTCTAATTGTCCATTTTGGAGTTCAGAGGGTGCTCCATACATAATGCTATATTCAAACTCACCGCTATTGAGTAAGTCGTTACCCGTCGCAATAGAAAACTCGATACGCTCTTCGTTTCCAGAACGATCGGTAATGACGAGTACAATATCGTTACTACCTTGCGCAAGAGGTATATCACTCAGGTTGTAGCTACCAGCGCCTAAAGTTAGTCGTTGGACTGCAATCCCATCTATATAGACATCGACATTCGAGGCTCTTTGAAGTGTGAATGATTGATTGGCTCGTGGTCGTGCATTTCTGGTTGGAATCAGTGTGAAATCTCGAGTTAAGCCAATACCAAGTATATCGGTACTGTCCTGAAAAGATTGGCCACTGTTGTACATATCGCCGAGCACAAGTCGTGTACCTTGCTGTGCAAAGTCAATATTAAGACGAGTTCCTTCTCTCACATATTGTGACTTTTTCGATGAACCATTTTCTAAATAGGATTCATATTCAAAATTGAAAAAACCAATGTTAAGTGCAGAGTCGAATTGACTGCGATAAAGATCTTGCCTTGACGATTTTTGATCGACATATTGGCTCTCATTGGTGGAAAGGGCGACGTTAACGTATCCGCTTAACAGACTTGGCTCAGCATAGTTATAAAAATCATCTGCGCCGTTCATCGAGAGTTGTTGGGTTAAGCTAAATTCTGGCGGAACCGTCACGATACATTCCAACGAAGAAAAGTCGAAATTTAGTCCCAGCCCTACGCTCATAAAGTGGTGCTGCGACAGCATCTCATCGTCTGTCGTGTCATGGAGCTTACCAATACCTTCTTGAGTGACGACAGACGAAAGGAGAGACAGCGTACTTTCCTTTGGCAAAAGAATTTCGTTGTTTGCGGTAATGATAATATCCGCTTCACCAAGAATGGTGTCACTTATCCTTAGTAAAGAGGTAAGTTGAATGTCGCGTCCTGTCGGGTTCAATACCATATCCTGGCCCCAAGTTACAGGGCTTAAGGCGGCACAATAAAACAGTACTAATCCCAAGACATAGAAAACTTGACACATCTTGTGAGAGGTTTCAGTTTTCATATCCATGATAAGTGCCTACTGGTAAGTAATTTAAAGAAGAAGGCAAAGTAATAGTCGAGCGTGGTGGAATAAACTGTTCACCTAAAGCCTCATGTACCTTTTGGTTCTGAGATTCGAGCCCCTTAAAATGAAGTAACGATGTATAGGTAAATCGCGACCCTGAATTAGTGAGTGTTAGTTTTCCTTGTTCATCTATATGTAAGTTCACGTCAGGCTCTAGCGAGGATGAGTGAATGTGCAACAACGCATTGTAGTGAACTTGCAAATTGATACCGGTTGTTAAACTGGTAGGACTGTCCATTTTTTCGTTGTTTTGACCAATATTTACGGTACTGAAACGAACAAAGTAACTTTGGGAAGTTTCGAGTTGGCGGTTTCCCAACCATTGTATACGGAATACTTGACGTTCACCGGGTGCCAACATAGCGGCAGGTGGAAACACAAACATTACCTCACTCGATAGATCTGATGTTTGGAACGTACCATCAGGTAAGAATTTCAAACGACGAACGTTAGCTTCAAGTGGGAGATCCCGCGTTGAGTTGTTAGTCACAACCAGTTGCGATGTTGCCCTGTGATCGGTATTGAGTTCAATGACGGTTGGAAACAGTGTTATGCCAAGCGCTTGTGCACACAGAAAACAAGAAATGAACCCACCAAAAATATAACGTCTCATTGCTACTGATCCTGCTCGATTTCAATCGATAGCGTCTCTACATTGTAATTTTCAAGTGGCTGCATTTCGAAAAAACGAGTGGAATAGGGAAGAACTAAAGTTCCTGGAATACGTTTGGCGATTTCTACGCCTTTTAAATAGGTTGATTTTTTGCCGTCAGAAATTTTCCATGTCGTATTGGTTAACCGACCATAACTATTACCGCTGTTCAGTACTTCAAGGACCCATTTGTTATTCTTGTTATTTGGTTCGATACTTTTAATTTCTAGTTGAGAGGCAGTGTTCTGAGGTCGCACGTTGATAAGCGTATTAAACTGAAGTAACAGACTCACTTGCCCTTGGTTGCTACTTGCTCTTTGAACTTTCACTTGCTTAACAGCAATACGAAAAGCTTTTGACTCTGTAATGGACGGATCGCCTAAATATCGGACCATAATAGATTGCGAACGTCCAGGCTCTATAATTGCAGTTACTGGAATCACTAATAGCTCGTCATCTGCAGGCGTCGTGGTCTCTTTTCCGTATTCATTCATAGTCATAAATACTGGAGACAGTTCGACTGTGAGTGGTTCGGTAGACGAATTCTCAACCCTCATTGTCATTTGAGCTCTTTTACCAAGTGGCGTCATCTCCATAGACATCGGCTCTACTTTGAACGCATGAGCTGACAAACAAGTGAGTGACAATAATAAGAGAACAGTCCATTTATGCATGATCCATTTATACATCGCGATGAGCTCCAAATTAAACTAGAGTCGTAATACAACTGAGGTTAAGTTTTAATACAACAAAGGCTTAGATGAAGTCGGAGGCCAAATAATAGCCCCCGACTTATTCAACCTCTAATTTGAGGTGATATTTACGGTTAACGTATCTGAATAACCACCTGCCCATGGGGAGGTTTCTGTTGTCACAATATCAATGGACGCGGCAACACCAGTCGCCAATACTCCTGAACCACCATAAGAGTTACTGATTGAAACGTCATTTAGGCCTGGGCCTCCTGGCGCATTAAGCGTGAAAGGAGCTAAGCCAGAAGGGTTAAATGTTGCTTCGTATGTAAGAGCGTAGTCTTCGCTATCATCGGACTCTAGACCACCCTCAGCACTCGTCAGTGTTACAGTTGCACCATCGACGTCATTACACTTCATGTTAAGGCCACTAACAGAAAGGTTTTGAATTTGAGATACATTACCAAAGTCCATCAGTTGTGTTGAAAGACCAGTAACTTCACATACAGGTGAAACAAAACCAACTAGCTGGACATCACCAGGAGCGGCTTGAACTTGAGCACCAAAAATAGCTGTGACTGTTGCTGCGTAGAGTGTTAGCTTTTTCATTAGAAATTCCTTTATCTTAAATGATTGGCTCGAATACTGCTGAGCGTATGTTGTTCTGCAGATACATTGCAGAGCTTTTACTTGGTCACGCTATGAATCGAAGGGTAAACTTCGATCTCAATAACGTCTTGATAATAACCCGCGAAACGCAAGCTATTTTCGAGTGCTACCCTAAGGCTCCCCTGTTGAGAGAAAGGAATAACACCAGAACTGTTTATCATTACTGGTGAAGTAAGTTGGCTGCTGTGCCTACTTTCATAAAGACGAAGCTCGTCTATTTGTAATGACAGATTATAAGTTTCAATAATATCAACCCCTTGGTGTTGATATTTTAAGCCTCCATATTTTGAATTAATCGTTATACCCAACGGACGGTTACAATACATATTAAAAGGCAATAGTTGCACATCACGGTGTTCCGTAAACTTCATGACATTGCCAGAAAAGAAATTTATTTCGCATCGATCTTTGATCTGGCCATTAATTCCTAACGTTAAGGTGTTAGCACTGGTGTAGAATGAAAGTGACAGACTAAAAATTAACGTTGAGACGATGAATTTGTGAATAAATACGAATGCTCTAATCATCATTTCACCTCTCATTGATTGAATGTAACCTGTTGCTTAACTTTCAAAACTATAAGTGCTTTAAAAAATGGTGAAGTAGTAAAAAAAGTTTATTATTTAGACGAAGTATGAGTTTTAGTATGAGTTTAAGGTAAGGTATAAATAGTACATTTTTAGATAATAATTTTGTTTTCAATTAGATAGGCAGTTTTTGACCCACAGTTAAATTTACGAGTGGATTTTTATTAATTGATAAAATTAGAACTATGGTCTACGGCGTTATTTTTGGTGAATTTTTCGATGGATTATTCTTCCAGGAATATTTTATTTTTAGTTTTATTCACTGGTTTATAATTTGAATGTGACGATTTTAAATTGTAATAGTGAAAAGTGGCTATCTATATTAGTTGGTAATTTCTATTTAAATTAGCCTCTTACGATGTTTTTTTAGAATTGGTGTGTTTTATTCTTAAATACCGTACGCATGGCAAATAAAAATTAAATTATTACGATTAAATTATTTGATTTTATCGTGCATGAAAAATTTAATCTCACAAATGAAAATCGAAATTTAACGATAATTTAATACTTAAACGCAGGTTTAATACATAGAAGGTATTCACATAGGCCAAAACAAGATTGCGTTCTGTTGCAGTTAATTTAGTTGAGTCTATTAGTCAGATTAGTCGGTATAGGTATAGGTATAGGTATAGGTATAGGTATAGGTGAGGTGGAAGAGGTGAATGATTTTTTTTAAAAGACTAAAGCTTCGTAAGGGAAGCTCTAGTCTTAATTGCTTTAATGTGAATCTTGTTCAGCGTTAAAGCGCACTTTCCAACTTAGTTAGGAAAGTCGCGATGTCTTTTGAACTGATATCTCTATGAGTAACAAAACGTACAGGGTTACCTGGTGACATTGTAATGCCTTGCTCTCCTAACTCCCGTGCGATACGGTTAATATCAATCGACTGATCTAACTTCGCAAACACAATATTAGTCTGAATGAAATCAGGGTTAACTGAGAAACCTTCTAACTTGCTTAGACCAATCGCTAGTTTTTTTGCGTTTTCATGGTCTACTTTAAGTTGAGCCACGTTCTCCGTGAGCGCCATTTTACCTGCTGCAGCAAGAATACCAGCCTGACGCATACCACCACCGACCATTTTACGCAATCGACGAGCTTTAGCGATGTACGCTTTGCTACCAAGAAGTAGAGAGCCAATCGGAGCACCCAAACCTTTTGATAAACAAATTGTCATCGAATCGAAGTGTTGTGCGATCTCTTTAATGTGAACATCTAGTGCAGCCGCCGCGTTATAGACACGCGCGCCATCTAAGTGCATTTGCAGGCCGTGTTGGTTTACGAACTCACGCGCTTCCGCTAGGTAAGAGACTGGCAGCACTTTACCATTGATTGTGTTTTCTAAACTAAGAAGCTTAGTACGAGCAAAGTGGCTGTCGTCTGGCTTAATCGCAGCAGCAAGCTTTTTAAAATCTAACGTGCCGTCAGGGTTGTTCTCGATTGGCTGAGGTTGAATCGAGCCTAATACTGCAGCGCCGCCAGCTTCGTATTTGTAGTTGTGCGCTTGTTGGCCACAAAGGTATTCGTCACCACGCTCACAGTGCGCCATTAAACCCAGTAGGTTGGCCTGTGTGCCGGAAGAAGTGAACATAGCCGCTTCAAAACCGGTTTCATTTGCAGCCCATTGTTCCAGTTCGTTGACGGTTGGGTCATCGCCATATACATCATCGCCTACTTCTGCATTTGCCATTACATCACGCATAGCTTGCGAAGGTTTAGTTACGGTGTCAGAACGAAAGTCCATGTTTATCTCCTAGAGTACTATTAGGTAGTCATATAATTGGCTATAGATGGCCACATAGTTGGGCTTTGCTTAAACAAGCGATGGTTTTGGTATCGGTAATTTGATCGTTGCGAATTTTATGTTGCAGTTCTTCCAAGCTAAGTTCGATAACCTCTATTACTTCATCTTCATCACATTCAAAGCGGGTAGTAAGGCTTAAGTCTTTTGCGATGAACAAGTGTTGGATCTCATCACAGAAGCCAGCTAAAGGGGTAACTTGTCCCAAGCTCTGGAAATAAGTTGCACTGTAACCCGTTTCTTCTTCGAGTTCGCGTTGTGCACATTGAAGAGGTGTCTCATCAATTTCCATCGTGCCAGCAGGGAGTTCCAAAAGCCATTTTTTAAGAGAAGGACGAAACTGGTTAATGAGGATGATTTTTCCAGACGAAGTGATAGGAAGAATAACGGCCGCGCCGGGGTGGTTTATTGTTGTATGTTTTACCACGACGTTCGTAGGGAGCGTCACGTTCTCTTCTATAAGAGAAATACTTTTCCATTGATGGATAACTTTACTCATGCAATCTGGCCACTTTCCTTGCCAATTTTTCTTATAACTGAAGACGTGTACCACCATAACGTCTATGGTGTCGAAAATAAAAGAAAAATTAGGGTTAACAATAGATTTAGTTTCACACCATTCGTGATGCTACTCTCATAATTGGAATCTATGATTGCGCGAAAATTGCAGCTTAACCATCTGATATAAAGGCAACTAAATAATAAAAGATACTTGTAACAAAGTGCTAACAAATGTATAAAAACGTATCTACACTCTCAACTGTTCAAAGATTTTCGGAGTAACGCATGAACCCTTCTATTTCCTCACATGCTGACAAGGCGCTACTCTCTGAAAGAATCAATAAATTAGCGCATGCTCTCTCTGATGGCGTTTATGAAAGAGAAGACACCATTAAGCTTTGTTTACTGGCGGCTCTGGCTGGCGAAAGTGTGTTCCTATTGGGCCCTCCGGGTATCGCAAAAAGCCTTATCGCTAAACGCCTCATCCAGGCTTTTGACAACAGTAGCTACTTCGAATATTTGATGACACGTTTCTCTACTCCTGAGGAAGTGTTCGGCCCACTAAGCATTCAAGAATTAAAAGACAACGGTCGTTACGTAAGGCTGACCGAAGGCTACCTACCAACCGCGCAAGTCGTATTCCTTGATGAGATCTGGAAAGCAGGCCCTGCCATTCTCAATACGTTACTGACTGTGGTTAACGAAAAGACATTTAAAAACGGCGCAGACATTGAGCGTGTGCCGATGCGCTTGTTGGTTTCAGCGTCTAATGAACTTCCTGACGAAGACAGTGGACTAGAAGCACTTTATGACCGAATGTTAGTTCGCGTGTTCGTCAACCGTATTCAAAACAAACAAAACTTCAAATCGATGCTAACGACAGGTACTTCTCAAGAAGCCGTCATTCCAAAAGGGTTAGCGATTACAGACATTGAATATCATCAATGGCAGAAAGAACTCGATAATCTGGAGTTGACGGATAATTCGTTTAACAAGTTATTTGAGCTAAAAACCATGCTTGAAGACACGGTTAAGAAGCAAGGCTCAGCGTCAGAGTCGGATTTGTATGTTTCGGACAGACGCTGGAAGAAAGCGGTTAAACTATTGAAAGCGAGCGCATTTTTCAGTGGCCGTGATAGCGTTAACCCGCTCGATATTATGCTTCTTCAAGATTGTTTGTGGCATAGCCCTGAATCTCGCGATGTGGTTCGTAGCGTTGTAAAAGATTTTGCGTTGAACCGAGCGTTTGATCAGCAAGAGTCGAAATCTCAAATTGAAATGTCTCGTGAAGAGCTAGAAGAGATTCAAGATGATGTTGAATCGACTCTGTCGGTGTCGCTCTCAGTGGAGTCAACCAGTGGCTTACGACGTAAAGACGTTTACCAAAATGATATCAAGAACGCGAAAATGTACAGCGTCGGTAGCGCATACAATCTTATTAAATTGGTTATGCTGCAAAGCAATATGTCGGTGTCTGAATCTGAGAAAGGTGATAGTCGTTGGGTGTATGTAGCCAAAGATGATTTTGACCGCGTTCTAAAAGAAGGTCATGGCGATATTTATGGTTACGTAAACGAAAACAAAAATCTATGCCGCTTAAAGCTCGACTTGGATGCATCGAATCAATTAGTGATCAAAGATATTGCTAATCGTTCTGTATTGGTGAGTGTGGTGACTACTGACGGTTTAGATCAAGAACTGTATAACAAGTGGTTGAATGGCGCTGAGAAAGCCCTAGAACAGTTAACTGCAGCTGAATTCAAGTTAAAAAGAGTACGCACTGAATTCCATGACGCATTACCGCATAACTATATTGACCCTGATTTACCGAAAGCGATGGAATCAAGCTTACAGGCGGTAACACAAGAGCTTGAAACGACAAAAGTGAAGAGTAGCAAGATCGCGCAACGCATTAAGTTCATGAGTCAGTACTTTGAGTAAGAGGGGGAGCATATGTTAGGAGCTGACGGCTTAAACCTCGCTTTGATGGTGGCTGACTCAGGTATCATTGATACCGCGATGAATGATCTTATCGCTCGTTCTCAAGTGATGATGGCTGCTGAGAATAAAGGTGTGAAAACATCAGTCAAAAACCACTTAGTTAAATGGCGCGGTAAAGTAAAAAAACGCGTCACTAAAGTGTGTGAAACCGACCGTTTCCAAGAGGAAATCGCACTTTACCAAGAAGTGATTTACTGGGATGAATCTCAGTTTTTTGACGAGATTGATCGCGTTATTAAGAAGCTGGAGTGGCACTCAGCATTTTATCTACAAGCAAGACGTTTGATGGAAAACAATAAAGGTGTTTATAACGCGATGTTTCCACATTACTTTTGTGATCAATGGTACCAATCGCTGTCAGATGCCATCAAACAAGCTCAAGTCACCGAACTCGAAACAAGCAAAGAAAAAGTCTTAGCTGATCTTTATCAGCGCATGGAAACCATGAAAAACATGGACAAAGTGACAGAGTCGGGCGATGAAGGCAGTGTAGGGCGTTTGTGGGACATGGCATCGGCCAAATTAAGCAAAACAGACCTAACCATCATGAAGCGCCACGCTGAGTTTCTGAATAAGCACAAGGGTTTGCAAGAGATCGCAGAAAAACTAGGACGTATGGCTGGTGAGGAAGATGATCCTTCGCTACACAAAGCTCCTGTAGAAGAACTGCAGATGGTTGAAGAGAAAAGCGATGAAGCGGTCGATGATATTGTTGGGATTCACGAAAGTGATGATCTCAACAAGATGCTGCCAAACGAAACCATGTTCCTCGCTTACCCTGAACTTGAGGTTATCTTTTATAAGCACTTGGCCGACAAGCGTTTATTGAGCTATCGTTCGCAAGGTAAATCACGGACATTACGTAAAGTAAAAGCGCAAAAGCCTGATAGCAAAAACGTCGATATTGAAAAAGGGCCGTTCATCGTCTGTGTGGACGCTTCTGGTTCTATGAGTGGGTTCCCAGAGCAGTCAGCCAAAGCAATGGCTTACGCTTTGATGCAAATCGCGCTTGCGGAAGAGAGAGACTGTTACGTGATTCTGTTCTCTTCTGAGCAGATTACCTATGAGTTAACAAGGCAAGATGGCCTGCGTGAAGCGAGCGACTTCTTAAGCTATTCATTCCACGGCGGTACGGATCTAGAACCTGTACTCATGAAGTCGATTGATTTGATGACGGGTGACAAATACAAGAACGCAGATTTGATCGTGCTTTCTGACTTTATTGCTCCTAAGCAGTCTGATGAAATGATTGCTCAGGTCGAAAAATTGAAAGAGCACAAAAACCGTTTTCATGCGGTTAGTCTTTCGAAATATGGCAACCCACAACTTATGACGATGTTTGACCATTGTTGGGCTTACCATCCAAGTCTAGTCGGTCGTTTTATGAAGAAGTGGTAACGTCGAATTCCTTAATTTGCTCCATTTTGCTGCGTGTTTATTGATTGAAGAGATCGAACATGCAGCAATTTGATTTAAATGTCAGCAAACGGAATTGAAATTCATTTTTTTGTTTGACTATCTTCACTCAATCCGTAAAGTAGGCACCCGAACACAGCGGGGCTAACGTTTAGTCGGTTCTAACGTGTTGAAAAATGGCGCCTTGGCAGAGTGGCTATGCAGCGGATTGCAAATCCGTGGACCTCGGTTCG
>NZ_JBGOOO010000020.1:0-89902 GCF_041439695.1 Vibrio sp. FF266 | reverse complement strand
CGTTTTTTTATTCGTTCGATTAAAAAGAGCACAAAACGCCTCAAAAGTAGGCTTTTCTCTTACATCTCTTGCAGTTTCTTAGAGAATAAAGAGACTTTTTCCCAGTTCGTGTACTCAACTTCCTTGGTTGTATCCGTTTCTCCACCTGTCATATTCATAATGAAGCGAATCATGGTTTTATCGAACCAGTTATAACGAGGGTAATAGAGGGCGCCAGCAAAAACACCGATCAAAGTAGGTTGCCACGGGGACTTAAGAAGGAACTTCTTAATATAAGCGCTGCCTTCAGGGGTATCTTTGCCTTGGTCTTCTTTACGAGCCGTTAAGTTAACGCAAAAGAAAGCAACCTTATTTGATCGCAGCTGAGCAAGGTTGGCATCAATGAACTGATATAGCTTCTTATTGAGGTGCCCATAGCGAATAGATGCACCAATCAACACTCTGTCGTATTGAGCAAAGTCGACATTACTAACAGTGTGCAGATCTTGAAGCTCACATTCGAACTCATTCATTTCTTCTTTTATATAGTTCAAGATTTTCTTGGTCTGCCCTTCACGGCTTGAATACAAAAATAGAGCTTTTGCCACAATATGTCCTTAGCTACGCCAAAACGTAGGGGTCAATAAAATTAATAATGTGAATATCTCTAAACGGCCAAACAGCATGGATACGATTAACACCCATTTGGCCTTGTCATTCACATCGCCGAAGTGCATTGCCACTTCACCTAAGCCTGGACCAAGGTTATTCAATGTTGCAGCTACAGCAGAGAAAGCGCTTAGCTCATCCATCCCCGTAGCAATAAGAGCCAACATACAAACCACAAAAACTAATGCGTATGCAGAGAAGAAGCCCCAAACCGCATCAACGACACGTTGTGGTAGCGCCGAACCACCAACCTTGATGGTATAGACAGCACGCGGGTGAACAAGACGCTTCATTTCACGAGCACCCTGTAAAGTAAGCAGTAATATTCGAATGACTTTCATACCGCCACCCGTTGAACCTGCACAACCACCTATAAAAGAAGAGAACAGAAGCAACACAGGTAAGAATAGCGGCCACTCAGAGAAACCGGTGGTGGTGAAGCCTGCGGTTGTTGAAATAGATACTGTCTGGAACAAGGCTTGATCGAAAGCATCATAATACGAATCGTAAGAGTGATGATTCAGCAGTAATAAGAAACAAACTAAGAACAGGACGACTTGAATAAAGATAAAAGCGCGAAACTCAGGGTCTTTCCAGTAATATTTAGGATGCACGCCACCAGAAGCAAATGCCGCAAAGTGAAGAGAATAGTTACATGCAGATATAAGAAGGAACACGACCGTAATCATGTTGATAGCAGGGCTATTGAAATAACCCATACTTGCATCGTGAGTCGAGAACCCACCAATCGCAATAGTTGAGAAACTATGACTGATGGCATCAAAGAAACTCATGCCTGCAAGCCAAAATGCCATCGCACAAGCAATAGTTAAGCTTAAATAGATGTACCAGAGCGCTTTTGCCGTTTCAGCAATACGCGGGGTCATCTTACTGTCTTTTACTGGACCCGGTATTTCAGCACGATATAGCTGCATACCACCGATGCCCAGAACAGGAAGGATGGCTACCGCCAATACGATGATACCCATACCACCAAACCATTGCAGGAATTGGCGGTAAAATAGAATTGCTTTAGGGAGATCATCGAGGCCAACAATTACGGTTGCACCTGTCGTTGTTAATGCAGAAAACGATTCAAAAAAGGCATCAGTAACGGAAACGCTCGGATTATCCGCGATCAAAAACGGCAACGCACCAGCACTACCGATTACCGTCCAGAACAACACCACAATGAGAAAGCCATCTCGCGCCTTCAATTCATGTTTATAGCGTCGGTTTGGAAACCAGCAAGTTGCTCCACAAAATAATAGAACGAAGAAAGTCGTCACAAATGGCACACCCGCACCATCTCTATAGATCAGTGCGACGAGCGCAGGTGCGAGCATTGATACACTAAAAAGTGCTAATAATAATCCGACGATTCGAATGATTGAGCGAAATTGCATGAGCTATTGAACGAAGCGAAATGCTTCACACTTCCTAGTTGTCTTTGACTTTCGTTACCAGTGCCTTAGCACCGCTTTTATTGATCATGGTTTGGGTAAACGAATCTACCTGAAGGAGCTCTATTTCAATAATAAGCTCAACTTGAACACCATAATCCGCTTGGACTTCAACAGCCTGATGCTGAGCCATAATGGATTGCGCGATTGGCACAAAACCATAGTCTAACTCTAGTCGTAATTTTGTGGTTATTTTTTTCTCGATAGTTTGAAGCAGCTTGAGAGCTTGTTGCACTCCACCACCGTAAGCCTTTACTAGGCCACCCGTTCCAAGCTTGATTCCGCCAGAATAACGAGTAACAACAGCCGTCAGTTCACCAACACCAGAACCAGACAGTTGCGCCAAGATAGGCTTACCCGCAGTACCAGATGGCTCTCCATCGTCACTAAAGCCCCATTGCATTGAGTCTTCAGGTCGCCCTGCAGCAAAACCCCAACAATTATGTCGCGCTGATGAATGCTCTTTTTTTACCTGTTCTACGAACTGTTTAGCAGCTTCTACACTTGGAGTATGAGCAAGATGAGTAATGAAGACGCTCTTCTTTATCTCTTCTTCAAACAGAGCCGACGCTGACGGTATTAAATAGGGCTGTTCATTCATATCGTTAACTTAATTAATAAGAGCGGCGAAGTGTATCACGCGTGAATAATAAGGGTTAGAGGATCTGTGCCATCGCACAATGTTAAACAATTGTTTAAAAAATGTATTGAAATTCACCAGGCAGAGGTACAGACTAGAATAACTGGTCTTACCAGGTATTCTACAATAATAGAAAGATAACAAGATTCTCTCAAACAATCGTGGATTGTATGTCATGGAGATAGACAATGATTTACCAAGCTAACACCTTACAGGTAAAGGAATTACAAGATGGTATTGCAGAACTTAGCTTCTGTGCTCCGGCCTCTGTAAACAAACTCGACCTTGCTACTTTAGAATCGCTAGATAAAGCGTTAGATGCTCTTAATGCTCACGCTGGATTACGTGGTTTAATCTTAACTTCAAACAAAGATGCGTTCATCGTAGGCGCAGACATCACTGAATTTCTTGGCCTGTTTGCTAAGCCAGAAGCAGAACTTGATGAATGGTTAAGATTCGCTAATTCAATCTTCAGCAAGCTCGAAGACCTTCCTGTCCCAACTCTTTCAATGATGCGTGGCCATGCCCTTGGTGGCGGCTGTGAATGTGTACTCGCTACCGATTTCCGTATCGGTGACAAGACCACTAGCATAGGTCTACCAGAAACCAAACTTGGCATCATGCCTGGCTTTGGTGGTTGTGTGCGCCTGCCACGTGTTATCGGTGCTGACAGTGCAATGGAAATTATCACGCAAGGCAAAGCATGTCGTGCAGATGAAGCACTTAAAGTTGGCTTGTTAGATGCGATTGTTGAAACAGACCAGTTACTAGAGTCGGCAATCAACACTGTTTCTCTAGCAGCCAATGAGAAACTCGATTGGCAGCTACGTCGTAAACAAAAAACATCAGCACTTTCACTAAGCAAACTAGAAGCGATGATGAGCTTTACCATGGCTAAGGGCTTAGTGGCTCAAAAAGCAGGGCCTCACTACCCAGCTCCGATTACTTCTGTGATTGCAATTGAAGAAGCAGCGCGCAGCGATCGCGATGCAGCATTGGATATCGAACGCAAACACTTCGTTAAGCTAGCAAAATCTGAAGAAGCAAAAGCATTGGTCGGCTTATTCCTTAATGACCAATACATCAAAGGCTTAGCAAAACAAGCTGGTAAGTCTGCGAATAAAGCAACTGAACGCGCAGCAGTACTTGGCGCTGGCATCATGGGTGGCGGTATTGCTTACCAGTCAGCGTTAAAGGGCGTGCCAGTGATGATGAAAGACATCGCACAGGCGTCTCTAGATCTTGGTATGAACGAAGCTTCTAAGTTGTTGAATAAACGCTTATCACGCGGTCGCCTCGATGGATTCAAGATGGCAGGTATTCTGTCTTCTATTACTCCAAGCCTGCATTATGCAGGTGTTGAGCAATCAGATGTGATTGTGGAAGCGGTTGTAGAGAATCCTAAAGTAAAAGCAGCGGTACTGAGCGAAGTGGAAGGTTTGGTTGGTGAAGACACGGTTCTTACATCAAACACCTCAACGATTCCGATTAACCTGTTAGCGAAATCTTTGAAGCGCCCAGAGAACTTCTGTGGCATGCACTTCTTTAACCCAGTACACCGCATGCCTTTGGTCGAGATCATCCGTGGTGAGCATACATCAGAAGAAACAATTAATCGCGTAGTCGCTTACGCAGCGAAGATGGGCAAATCCCCTATCGTTGTTAACGACTGCCCTGGCTTCTTCGTTAACCGTGTACTTTTCCCTTACTTTGGCGGTTTCAGCATGTTGCTACGTGACGGCGCTGACTTCACCAAGATCGATAAAGTGATGGAACGTAAGTTCGGTTGGCCGATGGGCCCAGCATACTTGCTAGACGTTGTGGGCCTAGATACTGCACACCACGCACAAGCAGTAATGGCACAAGGTTTCCCAGAGCGTATGGGCAAAGAAGGCCGTGATGCGATTGACGCGCTTTATGTCGCTGAAAAATACGGCCAGAAGAACGGCAGCGGTTTCTACACGTACAGCGTAGACAAACGTGGTCGTCCGAAGAAAACCTTCTCTGAAGACATTCTTCCTATCCTGGCTGACGTATGCCAACAGCCACAAGACTTCGATGACCAGACCATTATCCAACGTGTGATGATTCCAATGATCAACGAAGTGGTGCTTTGTTTAGAAGAAGGCATCATCGCGACACCGCAAGAAGCGGATATGGCACTGGTTTACGGTTTAGGCTTCCCTCCATTCAGAGGCGGCGTATTCCGCTACTTAGACAGTGTGGGTATTGGTAACTTCGTTGGAATGGCGAAGAGCTACCAAGACTTAGGTGCAATGTACCAAGTTCCTCAACTATTGCTTGATATGGCAGCGAAGGGCGAAAGCTTTTACGACGGTCAACAAGCCAGTTCTCTGTAACCCACATTTGGAAAAGGAATAGCAAAATGAAAAATGTAGTTGTTGTTGATTGCCTTCGTACCCCAATGGGACGTTCCAAAGGTGGAGCTTTCCGTCACACTCGTGCTGAAGATCTGTCTGCACATTTGATGAAAGGCATTTTAGAGCGCAACCCAGAAGTAAACCCTGTCGAGATTGAAGACATTTACTGGGGTTGTGTACAACAAACGCTAGAGCAAGGCTTCAACGTGGCACGTAACGCTGCTTTGCTTGCTGGTCTACCGATTGAGATTGGTGCGGTGACGGTCAACCGTTTATGTGGTTCATCTATGCAAGCTCTGCATGATGCAACCCGCTCTATCATGGTTGGCGATGCTGAAATCTGCCTGATCGGTGGTGTCGAACACATGGGTCATGTACCAATGAACCATGGTGTTGATTTTCACCCAGGCATGTCTAAACACGTAGCGAAAGCGGCGGGTATGATGGGCCTAACGGCTGAGATGCTAGGTAAAATGCACGGTATTAGCCGTGAAGACCAAGACGCATTCGCAGCACGCTCACATGCTCGAGCTCAAGCAGCAACAGTTGAAGGTCGTTTCAAAAACGAAATCCTGCCAACAGAAGCTCACGCAGCAGACGGTTCACTGTTCACTCTGGATTACGATGAAGTCATTCGCCCAGAAACTACGGTTGAAGGCTTATCTCAGCTTCGCCCGGTATTTGACCCAGCAAACGGTACGGTAACAGCAGGTACTTCATCAGCACTGTCTGATGGTGCATCGGCAATGCTTATCATGAGCGAAGAGAAAGCCAACGCACTTGGCCTGAAGATTCGCGCTCGCGTGAAGTCGATGGCTATCGCTGGCTGCGATCCTTCAATCATGGGTTACGGCCCAGTACCAGCAACGAAAAAAGCACTTAAACGTGCAGGCCTAACCATTGAAGATATGGGTGTGATTGAGCTAAACGAAGCGTTTGCTGCTCAATCTCTTCCATGTGCGAAAGACCTAGGTCTACTGGATGTAGTTGACGAGAAAGTAAACCTTAACGGCGGTGCCATTGCTCTTGGTCACCCACTGGGCTGTTCTGGTTCTCGTATCTCAACAACCCTAATCAACCTGATGGAAGCGCAAGACGTGAAATACGGCTTAGCGACCATGTGTATTGGTTTAGGCCAAGGTATTGCAACGGTATTTGAACGCCCATAGCGGTCGTTGGTTGTAATACTTGTAGGGTAATCTTTTGTGCAGCTATATTTATATAGCTGCACTTTTTATTGCTCGGCGTCCAATAATGTATCGATTCGTTCAGCGAACTTAGCGAGAGAAAAAGCACCACTCACATCTATGCACAAAACGCATAGATTCAATGTTGATGTTTCATTATTTTTTCTTCGATGATTCAACTAAAGTTACTTCAGTTTCCTAATATTCCTCCCACGGAGCAGATCATGTTTAAAGCACTTGTACTAAACCAAGAAGACAAAAAAACTATCGCATCAGTTTCTCAAATTGATGAGTCTCAATTACCAGAAGGTAACGTGAAAGTTGATGTGAGCTACTCTTCTTTGAACTACAAAGATGGTTTGGCGATAACAGGTAAAGGGCGCATTGTTCGTAACTTCCCTATGGTTCCCGGTATCGACCTTTCAGGTGTGGTTTCACAATCTGATGACCCGCGCTACAAAGCGGGCGACGAAGTTGTTCTAACGGGTTGGGGTGTGGGTGAAGGTCACTGGGGTGGCATGGCTGAGAAAGCGAGCCTAAACGGTGATTGGTTAGTGCCAATGCCAGCGGGTCTAGACGCTAAGAAAGTCATGGCGATCGGTACAGCAGGTTTCACAGCAATGCTTTGTGTGCAAGCTATCGTAGATGCAGGCATCAAACCAGAAGACGGTGAAATCTTAGTCACTGGCGCAAGTGGCGGTGTAGGCAGCGTGTCTATTACGCTACTTAACCAACTGGGTTACAAAGTGGCTGCGGTTACTGGTCGTGCTTCTGCAAACGGTGAACTACTTAAATCACTAGGTGCGACACGCATTGTAGAGCGTGCTGAACTTGAAGAACCAGCTAAGCCACTAGAAAAACAACTGTGGGCTGGTGCTATCGATACGGTAGGCAGCAAAGTACTTGCGAAAGTATTGGCACAAATTGATTACAACGGCGCGGTTGCAATGTGTGGTCTAGCAGGCGGTTTTGACTTACCAACCACAGTAATGCCATTCATTCTGCGTAACGTTCGCCTACAAGGTGTGGACTCGGTAATGTGCCCTCGTGAAAAACGTATTAAAGCGTGGGAACAACTTGCTGAGCTGCTACCTGAGTCTTTCTACGGCCAAGCGACTAAAGAAGTGTCTTTAGATGGCGCTATTCAAGCAGCAGAAGACATCACTAACGGTCAAATCACTGGTCGCGTAGTTATAAAGCTTTAGTAATCAACTAAAGCTCAAATATCTCAGAACAACAAAGGGCTGATAGTAATCAGCCCTTTTGCATTTTGGTCATTTGGTTCGAGTAAACCAAAACTAGATCTAAGTTAAGTTAACCCAAACCTACATCCGCAATCCGTTTTTGAATCAGCTCACCACACTCTTCTTTTACCACTCTTCTTAACCATTGTTGTGAAGCAGAAGAATCGCAGCGCGAGTGCCAGATCAGTGAGTAATCAAACGGCATAAACTCAAATGGTAATGGCTTAACAACCAAGTCATAGCGTTCTGCCACCAAATAAGCCAGATCGGCTGGTACAGTGATCACCAACGGCATTCTATCGACAATCGCTAATGCGGCTTCAAGGTGATAAGCACGCAGCACCATTTTACGTGGGTTTTGATTGGCTAAAGCATTATCTAATAACGCTTTAACACCATCACTAATCGCAATCATCGCATGCGGGAGTAAAACATAGTCTTCAAGGCTTAACGATCGATCGGCTAACGGATGATTTTTAGATAACAGACACGACACACCGACCGGCCCCAATACCTCTTGATGAAGTGGTGCAATGCTGCCACTCGGGCGACAAATCGCCATATCGACACGTTCGGTGCTGAGCTGTTTAAACAAATGCTCATGCTGCAATGGTGCAAACTCCAAAGAGATGTTCGGCGCTTGCTCATAAATCTTCGGCAGAGCATAAGGCAAGATAGTTTGCATCGCGTAGTCAGTGGTCGCAATTAAAAAACGCTCACTGCAATAGTAAGGATCGAAATCACTCGGACTAAGCAACTGACGGAATGATTCTAAAGGCTGATCAATGCGCTGGCTGATCTCGAGAGCTTTCTTAGTGGGAATAAGGTGCTGACCTTGGCGTGTAAACAGGGGATCATTGAGTAGTTCTCTTAAGCGGCCTAATACTCGGCTGGTTGCCGACTGGCTTAGGTTAAGACGAAGCGCAGCTTGACTAACACTGCCCTCTTCAATCAATACCTTTAAGGCGACCAGTAAATTCAGGTCTCTACGATAGATGTCTTCTAATTCCACGCCACTTACCTAGCTGTATACAACTGTCATTAGTTACTAAGTTGTTTATAGCATGCTTTAGATAAAAAAAATCCCGCAATTACGCGGGGAAGCCCAAGAAAATCTGGGGATAGTGTCGGAATGTTGTCGTATTGGAATTTGCTTGCTGTATTCAGGTTAGTGCTCTTGCTCCTCGGCTATGCCTTGCCAACGGCGCATCTCTACCCAAATACCAATAATCGTTGCTACTATGCCAAAAATTGGCATTAGAGAGGTCTCTGTCGCTGAGCGTAGTACTAACGCACAAAAAGAAATAAAACAGAGAACTGAATAAATTGTTAATCTATCTAATCCTGTCAACATCGCCACTCCTTAGCTAGTTGCCTTTGCTTTAAGTTGTTATCAACTTGTTAATTAAGTTATAGGAAATGGTTCCATTTGCCAAGCACTTATTGCATATTTTTTCTGCAGACGTATTATTCACTCGTTAGATAGATATAGAGATACAAACCATGACATTCAAACCTGAACTGGCAACCCACACTTTAGAAGCTGAAGGCCTGCGTTGCCCAGAGCCAGTAATGATGGTCAGGAAGACAATTAGAAACATGCAGGATGGCGATGTGTTACTGGTAAAAGCTGACGATCCTTCGACAACTCGTGATATTCCGAGCTTTTGTCGATTCATGGATCACCAGTTGGTAGGCCAAGCGACAGAAACGTTGCCTTACCAGTATTTGATCAGAAAGGGATTGGAGGCGTAACGCCCCACCGACTATCAAGTATCAAAAAAGCCGCTCGTACCTTATGTTCTTAAACAGAACTCAGAGTACGAGCGGCTTTTTGTTTATTCGCTTCTAGATTTGTTTTGCAGATGCTCAAGCTGATGCTGAATTTCTCGGATATCTTTTCGCATAGGAATAATATGCGCAACCCGAATCCAAGCTTCTACCGCAAGCCCGGTCATGATCATCGAACCAGCCACCATTGGTAGCCACATGTCCGTCAACACCATGCCTAGTAGTGTAAGTGCAAGACCAAAGGTAAATAGATAACTTTGGCTTTGTGGAGTAACACCCATATAACGCGTCAACATAATCATGCCCTCGTGTTCTTAACTCACAAGATTAAAATATCATGACAAGTATGACAATTATATGTCCATTCGCTCGATAAACCCCACAATACTGTAAGAGTATGACCTACAACACATTACTCTACTGATTGAGTATAATAGGACTCAATACTACCGCTTAATAGAACGCTGCTGCGATAGCCAAACCCACGAACAACAAGGCTGTGATCTTGCGAATCAGGTCAAGTGGCATCTTATCTGCCGATAGCTTACCAATGATCACCACAGGCACATTCGCCAGCAACATACCAATGGTAGTACCGAGAATGACCCACGTTAATGCATCCGAATATTGAGCCCCTAGAATCGATGTCGCAATCTGAGTCTTATCACCGATCTCAGCAATGAAGAAAGCGATAAAACTGGCGACAAACGGCCCTCGGTTCGAGATCTGTTCATCGTCATCTAATTTATCCGGAATCAGAATCCAGCCTGCCATCGCAATGAAACTGACCACCAGCACCCACTTAAGTACTTCAGGAGATAAATAATCAGCGACCACAACACCTAGCCACGCAGCAAGGGCATGGTTGGCAATGGTGGCAAAGAAAATAGCCGCAATAATAGGTAGCGGTTTTCGATATCGGCTGGCTAATAAAAGGGATAACAACTGAGTCTTATCACCGATCTCGGCTAAGGCGACAGTTGTAATTGAAATTGCTAAAACGCTCACGACATGCTCATTTGGGATGAGGATTATTATATTTAACCAAAGACAAACCTCGCGCCCCATCCCGGTTCACGATGCTTGTCTAAGGTCTTGCTAAGCGCCACCAAGGTGGTGGTTGCCTCGAACGCCATGATGATTTTGCATCAATTATGTTGACGAACGAACTCATTCAATAGGATATGAATAAGTAAGCTACTCCCCAAAGACCGCGAGATTTTAATCACCCACGCTTTCAAACACAAGAGTCAAAGTTATCAAAATATCCACTTGTGCCGAAAAACAAACATTAAAGGCAAAAAAATCCACTAAACGACATTTTAGACCACTAATTAAACAAGATTACCCCTACTCGCTTTACCAATATCTCGGTATACTCAGAGGTTATTTTTATCATTCATTTAAAAGAATCGCGCGAACCTGACTATGCAAAAATACGATATCAAAACCTTCCAGGGAATGATCCTCGCGCTGCAGGATTACTGGGCACAAAACGGTTGTACCATTGTTCAACCACTAGATATGGAAGTAGGTGCTGGCACCTCTCACCCAATGACATGTCTACGTGCACTTGGCCCAGAGCCAATGTCTACGGCATACGTTCAACCTTCTCGTCGTCCGACCGATGGTCGTTACGGTGAAAACCCGAACCGCCTGCAGCACTACTATCAATTCCAAGTAGCTCTAAAACCTTCTCCAGATAACATCCAGGAGTTGTACTTAGGCTCGCTTGAAGTTCTTGGTGTCGACCCACTTGTTCACGATATTCGTTTCGTAGAAGACAACTGGGAAAACCCAACGCTAGGCGCATGGGGTCTTGGTTGGGAAGTATGGCTAAACGGTATGGAAGTGACTCAATTCACTTACTTCCAACAAGTTGGCGGTCTTGAGTGTAAGCCAGTAACGGGTGAGATCACTTACGGTATCGAGCGTCTAGCAATGTACATCCAAGAAGTAGACTCTGTTTACGACCTTGTATGGAACGTAGCACCAGACGGTTCTAATGTGACTTACGGTGACATCTTCCACCAAAACGAAGTTGAGCAATCAACATACAACTTCGAACACGCAGACGTAGATTTCCTATTCACTTTCTTCGACCAGTGCGAAAAAGAGTGTAAAGAGCTACTTGAGCTTGAGAAGCCACTGCCGCTTCCAGCTTACGAGCGCATTCTAAAAGCAGGTCACGCATTCAACATTCTTGATGCGCGCAAAGCTATCTCTGTAACAGAGCGTCAACGTTACATCCTTCGTATCCGCAACCTGACTAAAGCTGTTGCAGAGGCGTACTACGCGTCACGTGAAGCGCTTGGCTTCCCAATGTGTAAGAAGGATAAATAATCATGGCGAAGAATTTTCTAATTGAACTGGGTACGGAAGAGCTTCCACCAACGGCACTTCGTTCTCTAGCAGAAGCCTTTGCTTCTAACTTTGAAGCGGGTCTTAAAACGGCTGAGCTTTCTCACGAAGGCATCAAGTGGTACGCAGCACCTCGTCGTCTAGCACTTAAAGTGACTGCACTGGCTGAAGGCCAAGCAGACAAAGTCGTTGAGAAGCGCGGTCCTGCAATTTCTGTCGCATTCGATGCGGAAGGCAACGCGACTAAAGCTGCACAAGGTTGGGCTCGTGGTAACGGTATTACTGTTGAGCAAGCTGACCGCCTGAAAACAGACAAAGGCGAGTGGCTTCTTTTCAAACAAGAAGTGGCTGGCAAACCTGTTCAAGAATTGGTGATGGACATCGCTGCGAAAGCTCTCGCTGGCCTACCAATTCCTAAAGCAATGCGCTGGGGTAACTCAGACATTCAATTTATCCGTCCAGTGAAAACACTGACAGTACTACTAGGTGATGAGCTTGTTGAAGGCAAAATCCTAGGCGTAGCTTCTGCTCGTACTATCCGTGGCCACCGTTTCATGGGCGAACAAGAGTTCACAATCGACTCTGCTGACCAATACCCTGCGATCTTAGAAGAGCGCGGTAAAGTAATGGCAGATTACGATGCGCGTAAAGCGATCATTCTTGCTGATGCTAAAAAAGCAGCTGACGCAGTTGGTGGTATTGCAGACCTAGAAGATGACCTTGTTGAAGAAGTTACTTCTTTGGTTGAATGGCCAGTGGTGCTTACTGCTAAGTTTGAGCAAGAGTTCCTAAAAGTGCCTTCTGAAGCTTTGGTTTACACCATGAAAGGCGACCAGAAGTACTTCCCAGTGTATGACGCTGATAAAAATCTTCTGCCAAACTTCATCTTCGTTTCGAACATCGAGTCTAAAGAGCCTCGTCACGTAATCGAAGGTAACGAGAAGGTTGTACGTCCACGTCTTGCTGATGCTGAATTCTTCTTCAACACAGACCGCAAACGTCCGCTGATCGACCGTCTTGCTGAACTAGACCAAGCTATCTTCCAGAAGCAATTAGGTACTATCAAAGACAAAACCGATCGCATCACAGAGCTTGCTGGCTACATTGCTGAGCAAATCGATGCTGACGTTGAAAAGTCTAAGCGTGCTGGCCTACTGGCTAAGTGTGACCTAATGACATCTATGGTATTCGAGTTTACGGATACTCAAGGTGTGATGGGCATGCACTACGCGACTCACGATGGTGAAGACGAGCAAGTAGCACTAGCACTTTACGAGCAGTACATGCCTCGTTTCGCGGGTGACACACTACCAAGCACTGGTATTTCATCAGCAGTAGCAATGGCAGACAAGCTAGACACTATTGTAGGTATCTTCGGTATTGGCCAAGCACCAAAAGGTTCTGACCCATTCGCTCTACGTCGTGCATCACTAGGTGTGCTACGTATCATCGTTGAAAACGGCTACAACCTAGACCTAACTGATCTAATCGGTAAAGCGAAAGAGCTACTAGGCGACAAGCTAACCAACGAAAACGTAGAAGCTGACGTTATCGACTTCATGCTAGGTCGTTTCCGCGCATGGTACCAAGATGCTGGTTTCAGTGTTGATATCATCCAAGCGGTACTAGCACGTCGTCCAACCAAGCCAGCTGACTTTGACCAACGTGTTAAAGCGGTTTCTCACTTCCGTGAACTGGAAGCAGCAGAAGCACTAGCAGCAGCGAACAAGCGTGTAGGTAACATCCTTGCGAAATTCGATGGCGATCTACCTGCTGAAATCGATCTAACGCTTCTTCAAGAAGACGCAGAGAAAGCTCTGGCTGAAAACGTTGAAGTAATGACAGAAGCACTAGAACCAGCATTCGCGACAGGCAACTACCAAGAAGCCCTAAGCAAACTTGCTGACCTACGTGAACCAGTTGATGCATTCTTCGATAACGTAATGGTTATGGCTGATGACGAAGCGCTTAAGAAAAACCGTCTAACGCTACTGAACAACCTACGTAACCTGTTCCTACAGATTGCTGATATTTCTTTACTACAGAAGTAAAACCAATTTGGAATAAATATTAAGGGGGAAGCTTTGGCTTCTCCCTTTTTTTTATCCAAAGCTAGTGTAAGCTCTATCTGGTTGAATATTATTGTAGATAGGGATATTACATGCTGGTTGTTTTGGTTGAAGATAATGAAATATTGAATCACCACCTATCTTCTCAGCTCAGTGAGCAAGGACATACTGTCCATGCAGATAGAACAGCTTCTGCGTGTTTACAAACGATTCAAAAACAGTCCAATACAGATGTGATGATCATTGACCTTGGCCTCCCTGACTTTGATGGCATTACGCTGATCAAGCAAATACGTCGTAAAGAAATTGCAGTCCCAATATTAATCTTAACCGCACGTGGCAACTGGCAAGATAAAGTAGAAGGGCTTAACTCCGGGGCTGATGATTACCTTACCAAGCCCTTCCAATTTGAAGAGCTACACGCTCGCCTTGAGGCGCTTGTTCGTCGCAATCAAGGGTTTTCCGCTTCCCAAATCAAAGCGCAATCGCTCACCTTAGACACTCAAGCCAAACGTATCAGTTACGATGATGCTCTGATTGAACTTACAGCCTTAGAATTTCAAATATTCGAGTACTTAATTCGCCATTGCTTACAAATCGTATCTAAGCAACAAATCGCAGATTCCCTTTATGCGCAGGGTGAAAATGTTCAGCTAAACAATATTGAGGTCATCGTTTCACGCTTACGTAAAAAGTTAACGCTATACACTCAAGCTAAACTGATCAGCACCATTCGCGGGCAAGGTTATCGTTTTGAACTAGAAGCTAAGTAGTATGAAAAGACTGTACAAAACTCAGTTCAGACGTCGGACATTCGCCGTTGCTGCTTCCATTATGATTTCAATGGTACTCACTAGCGCCTGGTTCTACTACAACAGTCAAAAACACCAACTTTTTGAGTACTACTCGAAAAATACCCTTCGAGAATTGCCTGCTGTAATCAATGAACTGCTGTCTTCTGGGGAAATCCCGCCATTGACGGAGTGGGATAGGTTCTATGCGAAAGATTCTCCCAACACTAGCGTCACTCTATGTGATCACAACAATCAACAAGTATGGACATCAGTAAATATTGAAAGACGAGCTAAGCTGCTATCAGAGATAGGCGTCAGCCAATCTCAAGTTAGCGAGCTCTGTCGTGATCTAAATTTCCCCATAGATACTATTCGTTTGGTTGAAAGACCGAATGGCGCCGCTTTTATTGTCCACACAATTCTCTGGAAAGGTTTCCAGGAAAAAAAAGATGGCAGAGTTATCTTTACCCAAAGGGTCGAAGAGAAAATAGAACCCATACATCAGTTAAAATACACCGCGGTTGGAGTGTTAGTGGTTGCGCTTGCTTTGATCAGTGCTCTACTTTTGGTTTTTTATCGAATTAGTTTTGCTCCGTTTGCTCGACTAGAGAATGAGCTACATGACATAAAACAAGGTAAGAAAAACCAATTAGCCCAGTCATACCCTGAAGATTTACATAGCGTCACCAGTGCATTGAACGAATTGCTATACCAACAAAAAGAAAATCAGGAGCGTTATAAGCGTTCTCTCAATGATCTCGCCCATAGTTTGAAGACTCGCGTGACAGTTTCTCAAGCATTGCTTGATGAAGACTCATCCAAAACAAAGAATGACCAAATCAACCAACAACTGTTAGAAATGGATAGCTTAATTCAGGCACAACTCAAAAGGGCTTCGCTAGGCGTTAAAGGTATAACGACTTCATCGACACCGATAAAACCAATCCTCGACAGCCTAGTAGGCATGTTTACGAAAATCCATGCCGACAAAAAGATCCAATTCATCACTAAGTTTGACGACCAACAGACCGTGCCTCTTAATAAAGATGATCTTATGGAAGTGCTCGGTAACCTATTAGAAAATACTTATCGGTTCGCACAAACCTCTATCGAATTCAAAGCCACTCAAAGCGAACAGCAGATCCTGATTGAGATCTATAATGATGGGCCAGTAATAGATAGCTCGATCAGCCAAACCTTATTTCAACGCGGCGTAAGAGCCGATCAGAAGACCCATGGTACGGGGTTAGGTTTGGCGCTATGTGATGAGATACTCCATAGCTACAAAGGGACAATCTGGTTTGAGCAATCAGATAACCCATCCGTGGGTGTCGTTTTAAAAATACTACTCCCAACAAGTTAAATTTGTAAGGCAGGGTTAAGAGCGAATATCAACCCTGCGATTGTTATGGCGACCGGATTCAATCTCGTTACTCTGCACTGGGTTCGCCTCACCTTGTGAACTCACTGTCAGGTCTTCAATATTTACGCCTTGCTCTTTCAAATACCCAACAACAGCATTCGAGCGCTGCAAGCCTAAGCTTAAGTTGTAACTATCACTACCTTTTGAGTCGGTATTCCCCGTGACGATAAATTCGGGAGTTTGATGTTCAAGTTTAGCTATAAGTTTTAACAATAAATAACGAGATTTTTGATTCAGTTCATCGTCATCGAAATCAAAAGTCACGCGAGCCAACACCTCACGAGCCAACTTACCTTCTACAAATTTAGTTCGACTCAGTAAGTATTGTGCGCAATCAGCACTTTCTGATACTTGAGTTAACTTATCTTGAATCAAACTT
Source organism: Vibrio sp. FF266 (assembly GCF_041439695.1). Lineage (NCBI taxonomy): Bacteria > Pseudomonadati > Pseudomonadota > Gammaproteobacteria > Vibrionales > Vibrionaceae > Vibrio > Vibrio sp. FF266. The sequence goes on along the minus strand of NZ_JBGOOO010000020.1, from coordinate 73,522 downwards.
TTAATCGCTTGATTAGCTGTGCTTGCGTTCACTTGCATGAACGGGCCTTGGTGATACATCACTTTCTTCCCCTGACCGATCGTTACCGTCTTCTCAAGTTCAGAGTCGCCCATATGGCAGTAATGATAAAGTAGTTCGTTGGTATCTGGTTTTAAAGGGGCTGCCAGTATAGAAAACGACAGAGTAAATAAAGACATAACAGATATAAGCGTTTTCATTTTTGCTCTCTTAATAATATTCAGTTAATAAAAAGGATTTCACATACCTCTATTGCGCCAAGTGACCTACTTCTTCCGTAATTAATCCCAAAATTTTATTGAGAATGTCTTCCTTGTTTTCAGCCTTATAAACATTATCTCGGCCAACGCAATTACGCAGACCCACGTTTTTATTAAGTTCATAATCGAAACCAATCACAGCCATGCGCGCGTTCATTCGTTCACCATCAGGTGTCATCATTCCTTGGCTTACCCCGCCAATTACCTCTATGTCATCATGCGTATTATCTGCCGAAACTTTGCCGCCGTTGACCATGTTGAGAATGTTGCTACACATACCTTTCGACACAAGCTTATTGGTTTGCCCTGCGTAGTGATTCCAATCTTCCCCATCAGACAGAATAATGATCAGCTGCTTTTGGTTCTTCGACATTGAAGTCACAATTTGCCCTGCACGAATAATGCCTTGCAGTGAAGCAGTGCCTCCCCCAGCTTTGAATTTCTTGACCTTTTTAGTGAAGGATGAAAAGTCGGTGGTAAAATAGAGGTCGTAGAACCGTGCATCATCATCGCCATTAGGCACACGCGAGGCTTCTCCTTTAACGATAAATTGTTGAGCTATCGTTTTGTTAAAATTCACCGTATCGTCTTTATCGTATTCACCTTCTCTTGAAACTACCCGCTGATCGCGAACCACTAAGTTATCATTCTTATCTTTATTGATGGTTCGGCGATTAAAACCGGTAAGTGCAACCCGATGAGGGTGCTCTGGATATAGATCGTTATACGCGCCGAGTTCATCAGCCACATCTTCAATAATGTCTTTCAGATCATTTAGCTTAGAATGCCGACCACCACTCCACGAGTCATTCATAGATTCTGAAAAATCGACGATAAAAGTAATGTCTATCGGCTGGCTTTGATAGCGTCGTGCTTTCGATGATCCCGTCACATTGAAGCTATCACCAAAGCCAGAAATCACATCGTTACCAGGAAACCAGGACTTGTGCAGTGTTTGACCCGCAACACGATATTCAAAGTAGCGTGCTTCGCCTCTTTCCGTAGCAGCAATACATTCAGGTATCTCATCACACCCTAGCTTCTTAACTTCAATATCTAGGATCGAGTCCATGTCATATAGATAATGCTGAATATAGCGCTCCGCCAATTGGTGGTCTTGCTCATCTTTTGCTGATACCGCTAGAACAGCCGCTTCTGAAGCTTCCTCTAATCGAGCTTTGGTTTGTAATGCGCGGGCACCATCAGAACCAAGCATAAACACTCCAAACAAAGCTGGGATCATAATGGCAAACAGCATAGCTGCATGGCCAGACTGCTTACGCATAGCGTGTTTCATAACCTTTCTCTTCGCTCTACCTGCCGATCACGACAGAATCAGACATCACGTGAGTAAACTCACGCCCCAAAATACCACCAATCCAATTATCCGATTCATAACAAACCGTCACTCGGTACAGGGGCATTTCTCGACCTCGGTTAGTCACTACCGTCATGGACTCTAATGAATCAATGGTTTGCTTTATTCTGCAGGCAACAACACCGCGTTTTTCACTGATCGCGGGGTTAGGTGTACCCACTTGTTTGAAGCTCAACTCTTCCACCAACAACCCATAGTGTTCCCGTTCAAAATGACCAAAGGTACGCAGTAAGGAATGCTGAGCAATGATATCGATATCATCGACTTCTTTAGTTGTAAGCTGATAATCAGTATCATAAAGTTGGGTTCTCTCTTTAAGTACATTGACCAGTGAATAAGAGAGTCGATCGAGTTTTCCTTTCAATGAAAGCTTGATGATCACGTCACCACTGAAAGCAATCAATAAGCTGAAAAATACAGCGACCATGGCAAACTCAATACTAAAAACCCCCTGCTGCTTACTCTTCAAATCCCCATGCTTTAGGGTTCTAAATTTCAAATTTTGACCTTTCATATTCCTGCACAACAATCATCTCTCTGCTCATTAAATTCTGAGTCGTGAAGAAGTAGCTAAAGATAGGTGAAAAACGGTAGTTAATTCGATAAATGGCAAGCGCTGCGTTATCAGCATCACCACACTCTTTAAATTTTTGACTACCAGAAATACTGCATTGGTTTGTAATACTAGCTAACTCACTCAGGTTTTTAGAGTAGCGAATCGTGACTTGAAAATTGTCGCCATTAACAACCTGATTCCAGATACTGCCTTCTCGGTGCAAAACCTTATCTACCGTATCGAGATAATTTCCTGAGCCCTTTTTAGCTGTGCGAGCCACCTCTGAAACCGCCAAGTCGTTGATCGCCGAAATGTACGAGATATAGCTCATCTCAACCCACGCCATACACATCAACCAAAAAGCAAAAAAGCCCACCGCAAACTCTATGCTCGCGACACCCTTTTGCTTATATCGCATTACCCGCCTCCTCCGATAACGAAAGACCACTGACTGCCAGCGTTTGGCTCTCTAATGAATAAGGAGTGTGGTGACGCAACGCCTGATAAATTTTTTGGATTTGGTGCTTGCTGTATCTTTCACTCAACACACTTTCGACAAACGGGTAGTGGCCCAACTTAGCCATACTCAACGTCAAGTTTGCCATCATCTGTTCATTCATCTGACCGCGCTTATACAATGGTAATAAACGCTCCATAGCTGCTTGATAATGCTCTTGCGTAATATCGAGCACAGCCAAGTTATTATTCACGGATACCGAGTCATAAAAATGCTCTCGCGCGCGTTCAAAATACCGACGAGATAGATCAAACTGATAGCTGTAACCATAAAACGTTCCCAGTAAATTCTCGGCTGCCGCATGTGTAGCATTTTCCATTAATACTTGTTTAGCACTACTGATCGCTGCTGGGTACTGACCTAATTCTCCGTATGCTTTCGCTTGCAGCAATAAACTATTCACACTGGGTTGTGATTTTTGAGTAACAGGCGCAATGTAAAACAGAGCCGACTCAGCATCGCCCATAGCTAAATATGTATTCGAGAGTTTTTCTCTCACTTCATCAGCGTCGTATTGCTGCAGCTGATTTTTATACAAACGGGTTAACTGAACGTAATTATGTGTTTTTTGATAGATCGCCTCTTTTGACTCATCTTTCTGCCAACTCGCTTGAGTTGAACTGCATGCCGCCAACATTAAAACTAACGTTAGCGCGATTATTTTCTTAAACATTAAGCATCATCCTCATTACCCCCGGAGCGGCAATTACGAATACAATTGGGATCAAGATAAACACGATCAGTGGAATCGACATCTTGGCAGCTAACTTCCCTATTTCTTCTTCCAGCTCTAGCATTTGCACTTCTCGAATATCGCCTGCCAACGTCGTTAACACGTTATAAATCGAGGATCCATGTTGAATGCTCTGCGTCAGCGTCATCACAAAACTACGAACTTCTGGTGATGGAACCTTGCGATACAACTCCTCTAAGGCATTTTCCATTCCGACCAAACGAGCCCGTTGGTTTGTCACCTCCAACAAGCTAGAAAGCTCTTTATCAAAGCTTTTCATTTCAATGGAGAGGTATTTCATTGATGCTTCGATTGTCATGCCGGTTTGGACGCAAATCGCCATTAGGTCAATCAGGTACGGCATTTGACGAGAGATTCGACGTTGACGGTTTTTAGCCATCGAGCTCAAGACTAGGTCAGGCATCACAATAACCACCATAGCCCACCCCGCAGCTATCGCGATCCATGATTCAGACGAAACCTCAAAAAACCAACACACGCCTGCAACAACCACTTGCCCGATAAACAACGCACTGTACTTCAGTGGCATAAACCATTGAGCCCACCGGATGTCACTCACGCCTGCATTAGCAAAGCGCACTGCAATATCACTTTCGGAGGTGACGAAAATAGTCGACATGGGCGTCAACCAACGATTCAGTTTTATTTCTGCCTCTTTTGACTGATCGGCCAATCGATGATGTTTCGCTAAGGCTGCGATACGGTGTTTTTTCTGAGTACACACGACTAACCAATAAAATATGAGCAACAAGCCAAATGCTACGCCGGCCCAGGCGAAAAATAACCCAACGTTCGAGAAGTTTATTGAAGAAGCCATTACTTCACCTTTTTCATTAACGCCCAGATGATCAGCATGCCGATACTTTCACTTGTGATGAGGTAGTAAAGAATCGGTCTCCCTTCTGGGTGGTGCATTACGAACTCAAAATTTTCAGGACTAAGAAACTGCAAAATAAACAGAAAGAAGAATGGTGTTGCTCCTACAATTTTTGCGGAGATACGAGCCTCTGAAGTAAGAGCAAACTTTTTTCTTTCTACAGCTCTCGCTTCGAACATTTGTCGATTCAGACGTGACATCACCTCTTTTAATTGCCCCCCTCTTTGCATGTTAGCTCGCAAGGTAATGACAAAAAAATGAAACGACGGATACGGAAAGCGACGACAAGATTTACGAAACACATCATCAATCGGCTCGCCTAAATTGAGGCGCTCGCTCATCAGCTTAAACTCTTTACCTACCTCACCTTCAAGTTTCTTCCCTACATACCCAATGCCTCGCCCTATGCTTTCACCCGCACTAAGGGAACTTGCCAGCATGTTCAACGCATCAGGGAAGGTTTCTTCAAAGCGTTTTTTCTCTCGTTTCTGTAAATGGAGATAACCCAAAAACCAAGCGGTAATGAGAGTCAAAGGCAAAATTTCGAACCAAGGTAAGCGCAGTGACATTTGATTAAGAGTGCCGATCGCAAGCAGTGCTACAACAGAAAAAATGACGACCTTACCTAATGCCATTTTTCCAAGTTGGCGCTGTAAGTTATCCCAACGCACATGAAGTTTCTGTTTGAAGTTACGATCAGAAAGACTGGCAAAATTAACCGCTTGTTGCGTAAAACTCAGATCGCTTTTCAGATTACCTTTCGCTTGCTGTGATAAATACTCATCAACAGAAGGAGCTCTATTCGGCTTAAGCGCGACAATCATGAGTATTGCCCCACCCAAAATAATCAACCAATACATGTCTCACTCCTATTGATTGAGTGTCATAGACTCAATCACTTGAGTTAACTTCTGCTCTACACCAAAGAAACGGGCTTTTTCATAAAGCGCAGAACGAGCCATAACACCAGATGTCACATAACTACCTCGAATGCGACCATCAGGGCTGTGAGGTGAAGTTTGGAAAGAGAACAACTCTTCTAACACCACGTTGCTTCCCTCAATACCGACCACTTCAGTGATATTCATGATCTTTCGAGAACCATCATGCAATCGGCTGACCTGAACGACTAAATCGACCGCGCTTACAATTGAGCGGCGGATCGCTTCTAAGGGCAAATTATTGGTCGCCATCATCACCATTGATTCGACACGAGCCAAAGCATCTCGTGGTGTATTGGCGTGCAGCGTAGACATTGAACCATCGTGCCCAGTATTCATGGCTTGCAGCATTTCAAACGCTTCACCACCACGGCATTCACCCACAATAATTCGGTCTGGGCGCATTCGCAGTGAATTAATCACTAAATCTCGAGCGGTAATAGCCCCCGTCCCTTCAATGCCCTCATGACGAGTTTCCATTCGAACAACATGTGACTGCTGAAGCCTTAATTCAGCGGTATCTTCAATAGTGACGGTTCGTTCACCCTCTGATATATGCTGTGATAAAGCATTAAGTAACGTTGTTTTTCCCGATCCCGTACCACCAGATACAAGAATATTGAGTCGGCAACGTGCAGCTAACTGAAGTAAACCTGCCATATCGGGAGTAAGAGACCCAAACTCAACTAATTCTTCAAAACCAATACTTTGCTTTTGAAACTTACGAATCGAGATTGACGTCCCTTCCAATGTGATAGGAGGAATGACAATATTCACACGGCTACCATCATCTAACCGGGCATCACAAGTAGGAGAAGACTCATCGACCCTGCGCCCAACACGACTAGCGATGCGCTTAGCAATATCAAGCAACTGCTTCTCATCGATAAATCGAACAGGTGCTTTCTCGACTAAGCCATGACGCTCAATATAAACCTGTTGTGGGCCATTGATCATGATGTCGGTGATCGAGTCATCATCCATCAACACCTGCAAAGGCCCGAGGCCAACTAACTCATGTACCATGCTGGTGACATATTCTGATTTTGCCAGTGATGAAATAGATAACTGATCTCGACTCACTAGCATATCAACTGCGCTAGCTAACTGAGCTTCTAACTCTAGACGCGGTAAGCTTTCAATAACACTGGCATCAAGTGCATCAAATATCTGCTTACGCAGTTGTAAATAAATGCGCTGTGCATGTTCCATATCGTCCCCTTACCGTTTTAACCACTGGAAGAATGAAAATGCTGTTTTTTCCGCAACTTTCTCTCCCATCAATAAGGCAACTAACGTTTGCAGTCCGTATTTCATTTCAGAACATGATTCACTAAGCAACTCACCTTGAAGTAGGTATTGATTAGCTTTGAAATCAAACACTAAATTCGCGTCTGCCTCTCGACCAAAATACTTAACTACATCCGCCTCACTAATTGACGCTGCGTTATGTGGTCGAGAGCGGTTCATTACCGTCAGTACGACAAGGTTGGGATAATGCACGTCGATTTCAGAACGAATTCGATTCAGCTCTCTTAATGACGATACTGTTGCATCAAATACCAAGACTAAAGCATCTAGTTTCCCCACCGCTTGTCTAAACTCTTCATTGGTTGTCGCAGTGTGAGAATAGTCTTCCACGACAAAAGCATGACTTGAAATCATCTGCTTCTTTAAAGACTGGGTGTATTGGAATAACTCATCACGGCCAAACTCATCTGATTCCACCGCAAGAAGTGACAAATTTTTTTCAATCTTTTGTACCAAGCTTGTCGCGATATCATTATCCACTCCTGTAGTAAGGGTGCCTTTTTGAACACTGCGCTTAGTAAACTTCTTAAGCCCTAACATCACGTCAATATTGCTGCCAGTGTAGGTATAGTCGACTAGCAAAGTACTCGCATTTTGATGCTTGGCCAAACGGCGAGATATCTCACACGCTACAAGTGAAGTACCGACCCCACCTTTCACGCCCATGACTGCTATTTGCTTGGCTTTACGATTTGTACTCACGCCTTGTTGTGCTGCGTGGTTACGGGAAACGTTGTGATAAAAATCGATCGTTTCCGCTTCACCCGCTGGCCAAAACAAGTAATAGAAGCCCAACTGTCTTAAGGCTCGAATGATGGATATGGTATCTTCACTGCCAATAATGATCACTGACACATGAGGAGGTAAGGTATGAGTCAATAACTGAGCATCAGCGACAATATCTTGGCTTTGATTTAATTCAACAAATACCACTTCAACATCTGGGTATTGCTCTAATCTAGTCACACTTGTGTCTTGGCTGGCGAACGAGCTAGGCTCAATCAACCCTTCAAATCTGAACGTTTTTTGGATGAAGTCACGGCATATATCGGTTTGGAAAAGCATCGCACAACGATTCTGTTTCTCCGATTTTTTAGGTTCCGCACTGTTTAGTTTATTCACTAAATCAAACATCTGAAATTCTCTAACAGTTAGTAATTAGATTGCTTTGTGCGGGTTGACCATTGACTGCCAACGGCTCGTGTCCACATTGCACCCTAAGCTTCCATTCCCATACTCGCCGACCCGTTCCTGGTGGCAAATTTCTAGTTTGGTCTTATATGTTGTGACTGAAAGACTTAAGTCAAAGCGACTCTCTAGTGGTAACGGATCTGATGCGTTTGAGTTATGCTCATTTGGGCTATAACCTATTTGACTGTATTCAATCTGACTCGACATCACACCAGCTTGGATTAACTGGCTCACAACCTCTTTATAAAGCGCCTGATTCCCGTTCCCTTTGGTACGTATTTTCCATTGCGCCACCTTTACATTTTTAGGGTAACCCAAGATAAACTCACTCACTTTTCTGGTCACCAACAGGGGTTGGTCAGAGCGAAGTTTAAGCTGATAAGTCACAGGAAAAACTTCAACTTCCGTTCCGCGAGGCTCCGATATACGGTCAACACACCCTGTAATAATGACGGCGGTAAGCAAAGTAACCATCAATGATTTCATTGGCTAAACCCTCCAGCAGACAAAACTTCATCAGCCCACTTTTGTTGTGATTGTTCATAGCCACTGCCTAGTCCAAAAAAGCGCTTGAGCGTGCTAGTCTTTTTCATCGTCGGTAATTGGATCTGCTCCGCTTTGACTGGTTGAACTAAATTAACGGTCGCTACAATGACTAACTCAGTTTTACTACGTTCGGTTCCTGTATGGCGAAACAAAGCACCGATAATAGGTATATCACCAATGTAGGGAATTCGAGTCAGTGACTCTTTCTCTTCACTGTTAAGCAACCCACCAAGAACGAAGCTTTGTCCATCCCCCAGTTCCACGGTTGTCTGGGCGCGTCGTGTTCTTAATGCTGGTAAATCAAAGTTGTCACTGCTGTAACTACCATCTAGGGAGCTAACCTCTGGTGTCAGTGCTAGCTTAATTTTGTCATCTCGAAGCACCTTAGCCAGTAATTCCAGTCGCACACCGAATTCCTTATATTCAACGTTGGTTGCACCATCTATAACCGTCACAACGGGCAGTTCTCCACCCACTAAGAAACTCGCTTTCTCACCTGAAATCACCGACAAATTAGGTTCAGCTAGAACTTGACCAACGCTATCGGTACCTAAAGCTGAAATAACAGAGACAATATCGCTAGCACTAAAATGAGTAAGTTGATCCACAAATATGCCGGGCGTACCATTGCTGCCCATCTTGATGCCGAAGTCTTGCATAAAAGAGTGCGATACCTCTGCAATGGTCAACTTAACGTTCACCTGCTTAGTCGCTGATATTTCGATATTATTCACGACGCCTGCGTAATTAAGTTGAGTCATAAACCCCACATCAATGTCGTCACTCTCTTCATCACTCATTTGAAAAGAGGTTGAGTTCGCTGTTTTCCCCAAAAGCTCACCCACCAACTGGTGAATGTTATCCTTTTCCTGTTCATTAGCGACGACACCACTCAGAACAACGTTCTCACCGATGCCTGCTACAAACACTTCCGCATCGGGAAATAACACATCAATTTGTTGCTCTATTTCGCGATAACTTTTATTCACCAACAATAAGCGGTTAAATAATTCACGTCCTTTCGCATCAAATGCGATAAACGAGGCAGATCCTATATTCTTCCCAAACACCACGACCTTATTACTATCAATCACTTGGTAATCTGCAATATTCTTCCCTGAGATAAAAACAGAAGCGATTTCCCCTCGAATCGAAAAGGTTTTAGCTTCTCCCTGAGCTAAATTAGTCGAGCCTTGAGCCAAAACCTCGAATGGAAGCAGCAGAACCAATACTAAAGTCAACATTGTTGTTTTCATGGTTAACGCCCTACTCAAAACGGTATTCACGAATTCCACCAGTGCCGCCACTGCTTGGAATGATGTCTGAAGAATCAGCTTCTAGATCATCAGAAAATTCCTTACCCAATGATTTATGCACGGCCACTTCTGCAATCCGCTGTGCCACCGTGAGTTGTGCCAGTTGTTGATTCGTCACTTGTAAGATCAATGTCACCTGAGTCTCTTTTTCCAACGTTAACGTGCTCACTGCTTTTTCTGACGTCACCATGTCCAAAACCGGTATTTGAGCCAGTAATGGCACCATAGTGAGATGTTGGATATCTGACACCGTATCCTCACTTGATAAGTTCTGATCCGGCGTTGAAAGAACAGATATGTCGACTAAATCTCCGACTGCGATGGTGCCACCTAATACATCTCTTCCCGGTACCGTAACGTTATAAGGCACAAATCCAGGGCGGATCACCGCCTGTAAGTACTGACTGTCTCCGGGAGATGTCAACATATTCGAGTCCACCAGCTCATATGCGGCAATGTCATGCACTGCGAATTGAGGAGCATTCCAATCTAACTCAATGTTTCGATCGATTCCCAATAGCGCTGCACGAGCTTCAGGCAAGTACTCTATAACGAAGTCGCTACGCTTCAGCTGCTGACCTTTCACTGCCGGGTGAGTGAGTTTCCATACCTTAAAAGTCACTTCTATAATGGGTTCTTCAGGCTGAACGGGGAAAGTATCCATCGGTACATTCACCACACCATAGAGGCCTATAGATATAGCGAGAAACGCTAAGCCAAGAATGATTTTGGAGTTCATTATTCACCTATAACGATGCAGCTATACCTAGTAGGCTTCCTAGACAAATAGGTACCCCATAAGGAACGCCTCTATTTATCCACTCAGAATTACCAGTTGTTTTTCCTAATACCCACTGAGTAATCACTAGGGTTCCACCTGCAAATAAAATCACATTAACCGCCAACAACATCATATTGGGCGATACCATTAAACTGAATGCAGCCAATAATTTACTGTCTCCAGCAGCTATAACATTGAAATAAAATAAAACTGCGCCGACGGCTAACACTATGAAAAAGTTATAAAACTGCTCAAACTTTTCGGTTTGACAGATATAAAAAACACCCAAGAGAGCAACAGCTACCACCACTCCATTAGGTATTATTCGGTATCGGATATCTTGATAACTGACGATTGCAGCCATGGTGGCTAAGGGAATTAACCACCACAGTTTATGAGGCATTAATTAACCTACACTTGGCGACGAATTAGCGGCTTCAATATTATTAGTGATGGTTGTGATAGCACCTTCTAAAGCTTCACGAAGAGAGTCGTTAAATACAGCCAATACGATTGCTGACATACACACACCTAGGATTGCGTATTCAATCGCTGTAACACCACGTTGATCATTATTAAAAGATTGAATAAATAGCTGAGTTCTAACAAATAAATTAGTTAACATTCGTTTCTCCAAAAGATAGATAGGTTGTTTTTTCTTCGGAGGAAATAATATTCAGTGCGCTATTTTTGAGCAATCCAAGAGTGACCGTCCTCACATTGCTCTGACATTTGCCGTCGTTCTATTCAGTTTGAGTTCAGTTTAAAGTGAAAAAAGTGATTAAACGGGAGCGGTGAGAAGAGAAGTTTTTTCCGTGTGAGGGCAATTCGTGCTTTGCGCCGCAAAAACATTGCGGTATGTTCAAAGATTACCCACTGTAACCCGCCACGCTCGGGTTCATAAGATTGATCATAATCTACGAATAATAATCACAATGAATTAGGTATACGAAGCAATGCAATTCTCAAAGTTTGGTGAAAAGTTTAATCGATACTCTGGAATCACTCGTTTAATGGATGATTTGAATGATGGCCTGCGAACTCCTGGTGCAATTATGCTCGGTGGTGGTAACCCAGCCGCTATCCCAGCCATGCTCGATTACTTTAACCAAGCCAGTGCCGACATGCTCGCCAGTGGAGAACTCATTGCCGCCCTCGCCAACTACGATGGTCCACAAGGTAAAGACAGCTTCATTAAGTCGTTAGCTGGAATGCTGAAAGAGACCTATGGTTGGGACATCAGCGAGAAAAACATCAGCCTGACCAACGGCAGTCAAAGTGGCTTCTTTTACCTATTCAACTTGTTAGCGGGTCAACAGCCAGACGGTTCTCACAAGAAGATATTGTTGCCGATCGCACCAGAATACATCGGCTACGGCGATGCGGGCATTGATGACGATATTTTTATCTCTTACCACCCAGAGATCGAACTGCTAGAAAACCGCCAGTTTAAATACCACGTTGATTTTGAACAGCTCAAGGTTGATGACTCGGTTGCCGCTATCTGTGCTTCTCGCCCAACCAACCCAACTGGTAACGTACTGACCGATGAAGAAGTGCGTAAACTGGATAAGCTGGCGCGTGAAAACAACATCCCACTGCTGATCGACAATGCTTACGGCCTGCCGTTTCCAAACATCATCTTTGAAGATGTCGAACCGTTCTGGAATGAAAACACCATTCTGTGCATGAGCTTATCTAAGCTTGGTTTGCCGGGTGTACGTTGCGGTATCGTGATTGCGAGCGAAGAAGTGACACAAGCTCTGACCAACATGAATGGTATTATCAGCCTAGCACCAAACAGTGTAGGCCCTGCAATTGCCAATCATATGATTGAAAAGGGCGATTTACTGCGCTTGAGCAGTGAGGTAATAAAACCTTTCTATAAAGACAAATCTCTACGTGCGGTTGAGCTTTTACAAGAAGCGATCGATGACCCTCGTTTCCGTATCCACAAACCTGAAGGTGCGATTTTCTTGTGGCTATGGTTTGATGAGCTGCCGATTACCACCATGGAGCTGTACGACCGCCTTAAAGCTCGTGGCGTATTGATTGTTCCGGGTGAATACTTCTTTATCGGCCAAGAAGACGAGTGGGATCATGCCCATCAATGTCTACGCATGAACTACGTACAAGATGATGAGGCGATGCAGAAAGGCATTAATATTATTGCAGAAGAAGTGAAAAAGGCTTACAGCGAAAGTAAATAGAGATTCCCTACTCGGTCGTTCCTCCCTCTATGGAATGACGGTGATAGGACAAACAAAAAAGAGCACCGACCTTCTTCAAGGTACTGGTGCTCTTTCACTTTTACTTCCCAATATTTATTAGCTCAAATGAGCTAATAACGCTTAACCTTCTAGAAGACTATTACCATTAATAGCAATCTTACGTGGTTGCATCGCTTCTGGAATTTCACGTTCTAGGTCGATGTGAAGAAGACCATTTTCCATGCTTGCGCCCACCACCTTTACATAGTCAGCCAGTTGGAATTTACGCTCGAAATCTCGCTCTGCAATACCTTGGTATACGAAGGTTTTCTCGGCTTCTGCTTTACGCTCACCTTTAACAATTAGCATGTTCTCTTTCTGAGTAAGATCTAATTGGTCATCAGCAAAACCAGCAACGGCCATAGTAATACGGTAGTTGTTCTCGTCTTTTTGCTCGATGTTGTATGGAGGGTAACCACCAGAAGAGTTCTTCGATGTGTTCGCTTCCATCATGTTGAATAGACGATCGAAGCCGATTGCGTTGCGGTAAAGTGGAGTGAAATCTACAGTTCTCATAATGCTATCCTTTTAGTAAGCAATAGTCTTAGCCGTGAATTTTACTGAGATCGAACCTGTGAGAGATCCAGTAAACAGCTAAGGGATTCAGTTCGCATTCCACGGGTTTCACCTCGTTTGGCGACAACACTGGGACATGGCAATGAATCAATTTTTAAATTGTGTGCTGCCAAAGTTATCCTCTATTGAGCGATACTCTAGCAACGATTATGAAGGTTCTGTTTCTTCTCTTGTAGAGCAAGACAGTCATCCTCTTCACAACTAGATATGTGGATTGAGCAAATCAGTTTCAAGCGCTTATTTTCAATTATTTTTCCAATCCAATATTTTTCAATCACTTAAAAACAAAAAAGACTGTCATTTCTGACAGTCTTTTCAATACGATATTGAGTTTTTTGAGACGAAGCTATTTCGTTTTAGTTCAAGGAAGAGGCGCGGAGCATACGAATGTATGTGAGCACCTCTAACACAGAAATTAAGCGAAAGAGCGAAGTATCAAAGATACTAAACGTCTAGGTTAGCTACTTTAAGTGCGTTTTCTTCGATGAAATTACGACGCGGTTCTACTTGGTCGCCCATCAACGTTGTAAACAACAGGTCAGCACCAACAGCATCTTCAATCGTTACTTGCATCATACGACGAGTTTCAGGATCCATTGTCGTTTCCCAAAGTTGATCAGGGTTCATCTCACCTAGACCTTTGTATCGTTGTAGGCTCAGGCCACGACGAGACTCTTTCACTAACCAGTTCAGAGCTTCAACGAAGCTAGAAACTTCTTGAGTACGCTCGCCACGCTTAATGTAAGCACCTTCTTCAATCAGGCCATCAAGTGCTTCAGAAAGATCCGCTAGCTTGCCAAACTCTTTCGAGTTAATCAGATCAATGCTCAGTACGTGTTCATGAGTTACACCATGAGTACGAACCACAATCTTAGGCACGCTTAAACCTAGCTCTTCGTGTTTTTCAACTTCAAGGCTGTATTGGCTTGCACCCGCTTCTTTACCGTTTAGCTGCTCTACTAGCTGCTTACCCCAAGCTTCAACCACCGCGTCATCATGACACTGCTCAGCGGTTAGGCGAGGAACGTAAATCAGTTCGTGAACCAATGCGCGTGGGTAGCGGCGGCTCATACGATCAACCAGCTTGATGCCTGCATTGTATTGCTGAACAAGCTTCTCTAAGCCTTCACCGGCAAATGCAGGTGCTTCAGGATTTACGTGCAGTTCTGCATTGTCTAAAGCCAAAGATACTTGATACTGGTTCATCGCATCTTCATCTTTGATGTACTGCTCTTGCTTACCCTTCTTCACTTTGTAAAGTGGCGGTTGAGCAATGTAGATGTAACCACGTTCAATCAACTCTGGCATTTGACGGTAGAAGAACGTCAGTAGCAGAGTACGGATGTGAGAACCATCGACATCGGCATCGGTCATGATGATGATGTTGTGGTAACGCAGTTTATCTGGGTTGTATTCATCACGGCCAATACCACAACCAAGGGCTGTGATTAGCGTTGCGACTTCTTGAGAAGACAGCATTTTATCGAAACGCGCTTTCTCTACGTTAAGAATTTTACCTTTAAGCGGTAGGATTGCTTGGTTCTTACGGTTACGCCCCTGCTTAGCTGATCCGCCAGCAGAGTCTCCTTCCACAATATATAGTTCAGACTGTGCAGGATCTTTTTCCTGACAGTCAGCTAGTTTACCTGGAAGACCCGCTAAATCTAATGCGCCTTTACGACGAGTCATCTCACGAGCTTTACGCGCTGCATCACGAGCACGCGCTGCATCGATAATTTTAGAACAAACGATTTTCGCTTCACCTGGGTTCTCAATTAGGAACTCAGATAGCTTCTCACCCATCGTAGACTCAACGGCAGACTTCACTTCTGAAGAAACCAGCTTGTCTTTCGTTTGGCTTGAGAACTTAGGATCTGGCACTTTCACCGAAACAATCGCCGTCAAACCTTCACGAGCATCATCACCTGATGTTGAAGTCTTCGCTTTCTTCGAGAAGCCTTCTTTATCCATGAAGCTGTTCAGAGTACGCGTTAGTGCAGCACGGAAACCCGCTAAGTGAGCACCACCATCGCGTTGAGGGATGTTGTTAGTGAAACAGTAGATGTTTTCTTGGTAACCATCGTTCCACTGCATTGCAACTTCAACGGTAATGCCGTCATCACGCTCTGAATCAAAGTGGAAAATCTTTTGGATGATTGGTGTTTTATTGGTATTAAGGTGTTCAACAAACGCTTGGATACCGCCTTCGTATTCGAAGTGATCCATTTTGTCTTCTTCACGCTTATCAATTAGCTTAATTGATACACCTGAGTTCAAGAATGATAGCTCACGTAGACGCTTAGCTAAAATGTCGTAATGGAACTCGATGTTAGTGAAGGTTTCTTCACTCGGCCAGAAACGAATCTCTGTACCGGTTTTATCCGTGTCACCGATAACCGCTAGTGGCGCTTGAGGCTCACCGTGGCTGTAGGTTTGAGTGTGGATTTTGCCACCGCGGTGGATAGTAAGAGTAACTTGCTTAGAAAGTGCGTTAACTACTGAAACACCAACACCGTGCAGACCACCAGATACCTTGTACGAGTTATCATCGAACTTACCACCAGCGTGAAGAACCGTCATGATTACTTCTGCTGCTGATACTTTTTCTTCTGGGTGCAATTCTGTTGGAATACCACGGCCGTCATCGCTTACAGACACTGAGCTATCTTCATGGATAGTTACAATGATGTCATTACAGTGACCAGCTAGCGCTTCATCAATAGAGTTATCTACCACCTCAAAAACCATGTGGTGCAGACCGGTACCATCATCCGTGTCGCCAATGTACATTCCAGGACGCTTACGTACCGCATCCAGACCCTTCAGTACTTTAATACTCGATGAATCGTAATTATCTGACATAGTTACTCTCTGACTAATTATCCTTGCTCTATTTTGCCATGTTCCACATGAAACATCCTGCTATTTTCGTCATGCATATCTGCAATCTGATCAGCGGTAATAGAGCTTACAAAAACTTGAGCCTGGGTCGCCTTTAAACACTCAGCAAGACGTGCTCGGCGTTGGCTATCTAATTCGGAAGCAAAGTCATCTATCAAATAGATGCACTGCTTACCTGTCATTTGAGTGAGGTGTTGCCCTTGTGCTACTCGCAGCGCGCACACCATCAACTTCAATTGACCTCGTGACAAGACATCTTCCACTGGAGTGCCGTTCACTTTTATCTTCAGATCCGCTTTGTTTGGCCCACTAAAGGTGTAACCAAGCTGCTGATCCCTTTCAAAATTCTTTTCTAAAATATCGGCATATGGGGTGTCTTTGTCCCAACCACGATAATAGTTAATCTTTATCTCAAACTCAGGAAGGAAGGTCGCACAGATTTCTTCGGCGACTTCTTTAAGCTGTTCAACGTAAGTGGCACGCCACTGGCTGATACTTTCCGCTAAACGGGCCAATTCTTGGTCCCAATAGCTCAGTTCTCGATAGTTTTTTGCCGTTTTCAATAAGGCGTTTCGCTGCTTATTGAGGCGCTTTACCCTGCCCCATGCATCATAAAAGCTGGACTCACTGTGGAAGACTCCCCAATCAATGAATGCGCGGCGATGCTTAGGTCCATCGGTTAGTAAATCAAACCCTTCCGGGTGAATCAACTGCAAAGGTAAAACCTGAGCTAACTGAGCCAATTTTTGCCCAGTTTGACCGCTTATTTTAACCTCTGTTGTGCCATCGCGCTGCTTATTAATGCCAATTGGCAGCTCAAATTGATCCGAGGTCATAAAACGGCCATGTACAAACAGCTCACTGCACTCGTTTTGTATGATACGGCCGGTGAGTGAACTCTTAAATGAGCGACCATGTCCAAGCAGATATACCGCTTCAAGGACACTGGTTTTTCCGCTCCCGTTAGCCCCTATAAGAAAGTTAAAGCCTGATGACGGTTGAATGTCACAGGCTTCTATATTTCTAAACTGCTTAACGATTAAGCGCGATAAAGGCATAACGTCTTCATATTAATCTTCAATCACGACTCGATAGGTAAACGTTGTTGATCAGTAAACATCACAAACAACGCTTATAAGCGAATAGGCATAACAACGTACATCGCGCTGTCGTCTTGTGCGTTCTCGATAAGAGCACTCGCATTGGCGTCTGACATTGAGATGCGAACTTGTTCACAACGTAGTGTGTTCAGAACATCCAATACGTAGCTTACGTTGAAGCCAATCTCTAGCGCGTCACCGTCGAAGTTAACATCTAACACTTCTTCCGCTTCTTCTTGTTCTGGGTTGTTCGCGGTAATGCGCATCTCGCTATCTACAAGATTAACGCGAACACCACGGAATTTTTCGTTCGACAGAATCGCAGCACGAGAAAATGCTGAACGTAATTCATCACAACCAGCTTCAAGTGTCTTGGTAGTATTTTGCGGCATTACGCGGCGATAATCAGGGAAACGACCATCAACCAGCTTAGAAGTGAAGACATAGTTGTTCACTTCAGCACGCACATTAGAGTTACCAATCTGCAGCGTTACCGGTTGCTCTGGTGCATCCAGTAGCTTCACTAACTCTTGTACACCTTTACGAGGAACAATGATCTGCTTCTGAGCAAAATCGGCTCCCAATTGTGCTTGAGATACCGCCATACGGTGACCATCAGTTGCGACACTTCGCAGGATTGAACCTTCAATCTCAAACAACATACCGTTAAGGTAATAACGAACATCTTGGTTCGCCATTGAGAATTGGGTTTTCTCGATAAGACCGCGTAGCTCAGCTTGTGTCACTGACACTTCAACTTCACTGCTCCAGTCTTCAATGTTTGGAAAATCTGCCGCAGGTAATGTTGCTAATGAGAAGCGGCTACGACCAGAACGAACCTGAATACGATCGCCATCCAATACCACAGTGATCACTGAGCTGTCTGGCAAGCCACGACAGATATCTAGGAATTTACGTGAAGGTACAGTAATGCTGCCCGCTTCGAAATCACCTTCAAGCGTTACACGGCTGATCAGTTCAACTTCTAGATCCGTTGCTGTCATCGACAACACGTTATCTTCTACTTTAATCAGTAGATTTCCTAGAATTGGAAGCGTTGGCCTGCCACCGAGTGCGCCAGATACTTGTTGTAATGGCTTAATCAGGTGACTACGTTCAATGGTAAATTTCATATCTTGCTCTTACGGTCTAAATGGCACTGCGTAATAGTACGTGGCCAAGATTCTGCTTATTAAGGTTAAGAATACTGTGTATTAAGAAGAAAGGGTACGAATCAAGTTCGAATAATCTTCTTTAATGTCGTGGCTCTCTTCACGCAACTGAGCAATCTTACGACAAGCATGCAGTACGGTCGTGTGGTCACGGCCACCGAATGCATCGCCAATCTCAGGCAAGCTGTGGTTGGTTAACTCTTTAGCCAGTGCCATCGCCAGTTGGCGTGGACGAGCAACAGAACGAGAACGACGTTTAGATAATAGATCAGCAACTTTGATTTTGTAGTATTCAGCGACTGTCTTTTGAATGTTATCAATGGTGACTAGTTTTTCTTGCAGGGCAAGTAAGTCACGCAGTGCTTCACGCACGAAATCGATCGTGATCGGACGGCCAGTGAAGTTTGCATTCGCAATAACACGGTTCAATGCGCCTTCAAGCTCACGAACGTTAGATCGTAAACGCTTAGCAATAAAGAATGCCACTTCATCCGCAAGGTGAATTTGGTGGTCTTCGGCTTTCTTCATTAAGATCGCAACACGAGTCTCAAGCTCTGGTGGCTCAATCGCAACCGTCAAACCCCAGCCGAAGCGAGATTTAAGACGATCCTCTACCCCGTTGATCTCTTTTGGATAACGGTCAGAGGTTAGGATGATCTGTTGGTTGCCTTCAAGCAGCGCATTAAAGGTATGGAAGAACTCTTCTTGAGAGCGCTCTTTATTCGCGAAAAATTGGATATCATCGATAAGCAAAGCATCAACACTACGGTAGTAGCGCTTAAATTCTTCAATCGCGTTATTTTGTAGCGCCTTCACCATATCCTGAACAAAGCGCTCAGAATGCATGTAAACCACTTTCGCATTCGGCTTATTATCAACAATGGCATTACCCACCGCATGCAACAAGTGTGTCTTACCTAAACCGGTGCCACCGTATAAAAACAACGGGTTATAGGCTGTTCCTGGATTATCAGAAACCTGACGTGCCGCCGCTAAACCCAATTGGTTTGATTTACCCTCAACAAAGTTATTGAACTTATGTTTTGGGTTTACGTTTGAACGGTGGTTAAGATCAACCGCTACAGGCTCTTCATCACGCCAGATATTGTGAACAGGCTTACGAGCTTGTAACTGCGCAGGTGCTGACGATTCAGCGGCCACATCAGCGGCTGTGCGGGTACGAGCTGGGGCGATAGTCTCAGATTTTGGAGCCGTAACTCGTTTGTTCCCAATTTCAAAATGAAGATGCGGAATATCATTACCACAATATTCTTGTAGCAAACGGTTAATGCTATTTAGGTACTTATCGCGCACCCAATCGAGTACAAATCGGTTTGGTGCAAATAGAGTTAGAGTATTACCATTGAGCTCCGCTTGTAGCGGACGTACCCACATACTGAATTCTGTAGCTGGTAACTCTTCTTGAAGCTGTTGCAAGCATTGCAACCAAAGCGAAGATGACACGGTGCCCCACTCTATTTAAGTTATATGAAATGACCGTTAATTTTACCTGTTGATAAGTCAGATCACCAGCAATTGATCACAGATCCAGTGAATAAGATCCAAGTTATTCACAATAAATTTGTAAATAATCGGTGGATCCACACATCTTGCCCCTAATTTACTCACACAATGATCCACTTATGCCCGGATCCTTGCTAGTTATCCCCAAATCGAGAATGCGATCTGGTTATGGTTAATAACATCTGGTTATTTATTCTATTGAGCATTTTCCCAGTAACATCCAACCCTATAAATATAAGGAGTTACCAAATGAATAACTGGATTAAGGCTGCAATTGCGGCTATCGCACTCTCTGCTGCTACTGTTCAAGCCGCGACTGAAGTTAAAGTCGGCATGTCTGGTCGCTACTTCCCGTTTACGTTCGTTAAACAAGACCAACTACAAGGTTTTGAAGTGGATTTATGGGATGAGATCGGTAAGCGTAACGATTACAAGGTTGAATACGTAACGGCAAACTTCTCTGGTCTGTTTGGTCTTCTTGAAACGGGTCGTATCGATACCATTTCAAACCAAATTACAATGACGGATGCACGTAAAGCGAAATACCTATTCGCAGACCCATACGTAGTAGACGGTGCACAAATTACCGTTCGTAAAGGTAATGACAGCATTAAGGGTATCGAAGACCTTGATGGCAAGACGGTTGCGGTAAACCTAGGTTCAAACTTTGAACAACTGCTTCGCAGCTACGATAAAGATGGCAAGATCAATGTTAAAACCTACGATACAGGTATTGAGCATGATGTCGCTCTTGGTCGTGCCGATGCATTCGTAATGGATCGCCTATCAGCACTAGAGCTTATCAAGAAGACGGGGCTACCATTACAGCTAGCGGGTCAGCCATTCGAAACCATTGAAAACGCTTGGCCTTTCGTGGACAACGACAACGGTAAAAAACTGCAAGCAGAAGTAAACCAAGCATTAGCAGCAATGCGCGCAGATGGTACGCTAGAAAGTATCTCTCAGAAATGGTTTGGTGCGGACATTACTCAGAAGTAATCACTCACTATCTCCATTCGAGGCCCACTGCTTTACACGGCGGTGGGCTTTTTGCTTTTGTGCACTGATTAAAAGCCTGATAGAACAGTATTTCCAAATAGAACAACACTTCCAATACTAATACGAGATAGATTATGGGATTTGACTTTAATTACATGCTAGAGCTGTTGCCAATACTACTGAAGTATTTAGGCACCACGATGGAGATGGCGACTTGGGGCTTGTTCTTTGCTCTGATCCTGTCTCTGATACTGGCGAATATTCGTGTATTCAAAATCCCAGTACTCGACCAACTGAGCCAGCTGTACATTAGCTTCTTTCGAGGCACACCACTGTTGGTACAGCTTTTCCTCCTTTATTACGGCTTACCACAAGTATTCCCGTGGATGGTTGGGTTGGATGCTTTCAGCGCCGCTGTAATTGGCTTAACCCTGCACTTTGCCGCGTATATGGCAGAAAGTATTCGTGCCGCGATTATCGGTATTGATCGTAGCCAGATGGAAGCCAGCCTCTCAGTCGGTATGACAACCAGTCAAGCGATGCGCCGAGTGATCTTGCCGCAAGCAACCCGCGTAGCACTGCCTTCTTTAATGAACTATTTCATCGACATGATCAAGTCGACTTCACTTGCATTCACCTTAGGTGTAGCCGAAATCATGGCTAAAGCTCAGATGGAAGCTTCTTCAAGTTTCCGCTTCTTCGAGGCTTTCTTAGCAGTCGCGCTGATTTACTGGGGCGTAGTGGTTATCCTCACTCGTATTCAAATTTGGGCCGAAGTGAAACTAAATAAGGCGTATGTACGATGATCAAATTACAAAATATCCACAAGCAGTTTGGTGACACCGAAGTTTTGAAAGGGATCGACCTAGAAATCAAACAAGG
The DNA here is from genome assembly GCF_041439695.1 of Vibrio sp. FF266. Taxonomy (NCBI): domain Bacteria; kingdom Pseudomonadati; phylum Pseudomonadota; class Gammaproteobacteria; order Vibrionales; family Vibrionaceae; genus Vibrio; species Vibrio sp. FF266. The sequence goes on along the minus strand of NZ_JBGOOO010000020.1, from coordinate 51,652 downwards.
TGAGATAATTGTCATCATAGGTTCAAGTGGTACGGGTAAGTCTACCCTGCTGCGTTGTGTGAATTTTCTAGAGCAAGCCGATCAAGGTATTATTTCGATTGATGATATTAAGGTTGATGCTCAGAAACACACCAAAGCAGAGGTGCTTGCACTGCGTCGTAAGACTGGTTTTGTATTCCAAAACTATGCACTATTTGCTCACCAAACCGCGAGACAGAATATAGCTGAAGGTTTGATTACCGTTCGTGGTTGGAAAAAGAAGCAAGCCCATGAAAAAGCACAACAAATACTCGACGACATTGGCTTAGGAGAGAAAGCTGATAGCTACCCAGCCGCGCTCTCTGGTGGCCAGCAGCAACGGGTTGGTATTGGCCGTGCAATGGCTCTACAACCAGAGCTTTTACTGTTTGATGAGCCGACTTCAGCGCTTGATCCTGAATGGGTTGGCGAAGTGCTTAACCTAATGAAAAAACTAGCAAATCAGCATCAAACCATGCTGGTGGTTACTCACGAAATGCAGTTCGCTAGAGAGGTCGCAGACCGAGTGATCTTCATGGCTGATGGCCACATTGTCGAACAGGGATCTCCACAGGATATTTTTGGTAATCCACAGGATCCTAAATTAAAGAAATTCTTAAATAAGGTCGGGATCGAATAAGGATCCTTGTGATTTTAGTTATTCTACGTATAATCCCCCGACCGGAATTTTAGTTAACCCAATCATTGACACTTTTTGTGACAGTGATTACAATTCCGCCTCTTTGTTGAGAGGCGTCGGTTTTCCTTTCTTATATAAAGAAGAGAAAAAATGCCCACGCCGGGTTTAACAAAAACCTAAAACTACTGATCAGTAAGGTAATTACAATGAAACGCACTTTTCAACCTACAGTTCTAAAGCGTAAGCGTACACACGGTTTCCGTGCTCGCATGGCTACTAAGAACGGTCGCGCAACAATCAATGCACGTCGTGCAAAAGGCCGTAAGCGTCTTTCTAAGTAATCTTTGATTATTTTGAATAAGCTAGCCTTCGGTCGGGAGTTACGCTTGTTAACTCCCGAACATTATCAGAATGTCTTCAAGCAAGCTCATCGAGCAGGCTCCCCTCATTTCACCATCATTGCCCGAAATAACTCTCTTTCAAATCCTCGCCTTGGATTAGCCGTTCCGAAAAAGCAGATTAAAACCGCCGTGGGTCGTAATCGATTCAAGCGTCTTACTCGTGAAAGCTTTCGTAACACTCAACACAAACTTCCTAACAAAGATTATGTTGTAATCGCTAAGAAGAGCGCGCAAGATTTAAGCAATGAAGAAATGTTCAAGCTACTCGACAAATTATGGCTTCGCCTGTCTCGCCCTTCGCGTGGATAGCGCTAATACCCATCTATTTTTATAGATGGTTTATTAGTCCACTCATCGGCCCACGCTGCCGATTTACTCCAACCTGCTCTTTATATGCGATAGAAGCGTTGAAAGCTCACGGTTTTGTAAAAGGGTGTTGGTTATCAGGCAAACGTCTATTAAAATGCCATCCTTTGAACGAAGGGGGCTTTGACCCCGTTCCACCAGTCCAAAAACAAGACAGAGATAAATAACGATGGATTCTCAACGTAATATCCTGTTAATCGCATTGGCTTTGGTTTCTTTCCTACTGTTCCAACAATGGAACGTAGCTCAGAACCCAGCTCCACAAGCGGTTGAGCAGGCACAATCTGGCAGCACCCTACCAGCGCCATCTTATGCAGATGATCTAGACCCGGCTCCTGGTCAAGTTGCTTCTGCTAAAACTATCACAGTAACAACTGATGTTCTGACTCTGTCAATTGATACGGTTGGTGGTGATGTCGTTACAGCAAACCTAAACGATTACTCTGCTGAGTTCGATTCTGAAGACACTTTTGTTCTTCTTAAAAACGAGCCTGGTCACCAATTTATCGCTCAAAGCGGTCTAGTGGGTCCTCAAGGTATCGATTTAAGCAGCACTAACCGCCCTAGCTACACGGTTTCAGCAGACAGCTTCACGTTGGCTGAAGGTCAAGATGAACTACGCATCCCAATGACTTACCAAGCGAACGGCCTGGATTACACAAAAACATTCGTCCTTAAGCGCGGCAGCTACGCGATTGACGTTGAATACGATGTAGTCAACAACTCTGGCAATAACGCAACATTCGGCATGTACGCTCACCTACGTCAAAACGTTATGGATGACGGTGGTAGCCTAACAATGCCAACTTACCGTGGTGGTGCTTACTCTACGGAAGATACGCGTTACAAAAAATACAGCTTCGACGACATGCAAGATCGCAACCTTTCTCTTAACCTAGCAAACGGTCAAGGTTGGGCAGCGATGATTCAACACTACTTTGCAAGTGCTTGGATTCCACGCGACGAAGCAGGCAGCAACCTTTACACTCGTGTAATTGGTAACCTTGGCGACATCGGTGTTCGCATGCCGAACAAAACCATCGCTACTGGCGACGAAGCAAGCTTCAAAGCAACGCTTTGGGTTGGTCCTAAACTTCAAGACCAAATGGCTGCTGTTGCACCAAACCTAGACCTAGTAGTTGACTACGGTTGGTTATGGTTCATTGCTAAACCACTTCATACTCTGCTTTCATTTATTCAAGGCATCGTTGTGAACTGGGGTCTGGCAATCATCTGTCTAACTTTCATCGTTCGTGGTGCTATGTACCCACTAACGAAAGCTCAGTACACGTCTATGGCGAAAATGCGTATGCTTCAGCCTAAGCTGACTGCAATGCGTGAGCGTATTGGCGACGACCGTCAACGCATGAGTCAAGAAATGATGGAGCTTTACAAGAAAGAGAAAGTAAACCCACTAGGTGGCTGTTTACCTATCCTTCTTCAAATGCCTATCTTCATTTCGCTATACTGGGCACTAATGGAGTCTGTTGAACTGCGTCACTCACCGTTCTTCGGTTGGATTACTGACCTTTCAGCACAAGACCCATACTACATCTTGCCACTTCTGATGGGTGCTTCAATGTTCCTAATCCAGAAGATGAGCCCGACAACTGTAACGGATCCAATGCAGCAGAAGATCATGACCTTTATGCCGGTTATGTTCACATTCTTCTTCCTGTTCTTCCCTTCAGGTCTGGTTCTTTACTGGCTAGTATCGAACATCGTAACTCTAATTCAGCAAACGCTTATCTACCGCGCACTGGAAAAGAAAGGCTTACATTCTAAGTAAGTTCGATAATAGAAAGAGATAAAGAAAGGCGACCAAAAGGTCGCCTTTTTGTTTTTAGCTGATTACAATTCAGCTAATTGATTAATCGTGAATGCCCTCTTTGGCTTTCACATGCTAGCAGGCACACCTATGACTACAGATACGATTGTTGCTCAAGCGACCGCGCCAGGCCGTGGTGGCGTCGGTATTATCCGCGTTTCCGGCCCATTGGCGACTCAGGTTGCCCTAGAAGTAACAGGAAAAACACTTAAGCCTCGCTACGCTGAGTACCTGCCGTTTAAATCTCACGATGGCATCGAACTCGACCAAGGTATCGCGCTTTTCTTCCCTAACCCACATTCGTTTACTGGCGAAGACGTGTTAGAGCTGCAAGGCCACGGCGGTCCGGTGGTGATGGATATGCTAATCAAACGAATCCTCGCGATCTCAGGCGTGCGTGCTGCGCGTCCAGGTGAGTTTTCAGAGCGTGCCTTCTTAAACGACAAGATGGATTTAACTCAAGCCGAAGCGATTGCTGACCTGATTGACGCAAGCTCAGAAGAAGCGGCGAAATCTGCACTACAATCCCTGCAAGGTGAATTCTCAAAGCGTATTAATACACTGGTAGATTCCCTGATTTACCTAAGAATCTACGTTGAAGCGGCTATCGACTTCCCTGAAGAAGAAATTGATTTCCTTGCTGACGGTAAAGTAAGTGCTGACTTACAGGCTATCATCGACAATCTCGAAGCTGTGCGCCAAGAAGCCAATCAAGGTGCCATCATGCGTGAAGGTATGAAAGTCGTGATTGCAGGTCGCCCAAATGCGGGTAAATCGAGCCTATTAAATGCATTGTCAGGCAAAGAATCTGCCATTGTGACTGATATTGCCGGCACTACGCGTGATGTACTGCGTGAACATATCCATATTGATGGCATGCCACTGCATATTATTGATACCGCAGGCCTACGTGAGGCCTCTGATGAAGTAGAAAAGATAGGTATTGAACGTGCTTGGGAAGAAATAGCTCAGGCAGACCGAGTTTTATTTATGGTTGATGGCACAACAACAGACGCAACCGACCCGAAAGATATCTGGCCAGATTTCGTTGATCGTCTACCAGACAACATCGGAATGACGGTAATTCGTAATAAAGCGGATCAAACCAGTGAAGAGTTAGGCATTTGTCATGTTAACGATCCAACCCTGATTCGCTTATCAGCCAAAACCGGCCAAGGTGTCGATGCTCTGCGTAGTCATCTAAAGGATTGTATGGGCTTTGCTGGTGGTCATGAAGGTGGCTTTATGGCACGTCGTCGTCACTTAGATGCCCTAGAACGTGCATCAGAACACCTAGATATCGGCCAACAGCAGCTTGAAGGCTACATGGCAGGTGAGATTTTAGCGGAAGAACTTCGAATTACTCAGCAGCACCTCAATGAGATCACGGGTGAGTTCAGTTCAGACGATCTTTTAGGTCGCATCTTTTCTTCATTCTGTATTGGTAAATAACCTTAAAAGGCCGGCTCATGCTGGCCTTCTTCTTTAGTAAGGACAGCTTAATGATCCACATTATTACAGGCAGCACCTTAGGTGGTGCAGAGTACGTTGGCGATCACCTTAATGATCTTCTTGAAGAGCAAGGTCATGAAATAACCCTCCATAATCAGCCTGAATACGATGATATCCCCCAACAAGGCTTTTGGTTGTTGGTCACTTCAACTCATGGTGCCGGTGAATTTCCAGATAATATTAAGCCGTTTATCGACGCATTGACCCAGCAATCTCCAGATTTAAGCCAGGTTCGCTTTGCTGTAGTGGCGCTTGGAGATTCGAGCTACGATACCTTCTGTTTGGCAGGTAAATCAGTCCACAGCCAACTAAAAGAGCTCGGTGCTCAAGCGATTTCCGGCTGTTTTACCATCGATGTTCTTGAAACACCGGTCCCAGAAGATGCTGCAGAGGAATGGTTTAACGATCATAGTGACCAGTTTTAACACCCCAATCTTCTAAAAAGCGGCTTATGCCGCTTTTTTTGTCTCTGAAAATCGTGATTGTGAATAACTTTTTTGAAAATAAATCGAAATACATGTCATTTTTTTCAATTTTCTCTGTGGATAAGATCATACATATACGGTGATCAACCTATAGTTATCCAAATAACAACTTTCTAGGTAATTTCCCTTTGTGCATAAGTGGCCATTTTGATCCCAGCTAATCCTCATTATGATCAAAGTTAGATCACACCCTTTGATCCAAAAAAGATCCATGATCTTGTTGATCATTTTCTACTTATCCACAGACACCCTCGATCCTAATAATAGATCTAATAAAAGATCTAATAAAAGATCTTATCTATATTAATTAAAAACAGCTTTTTCGAAAAATTCCAAAAACGTTTTCTCAAGCTATGAAAACAGGTAGAATATCGCTCCTTTTTATCAATCTAGAAACGTTTGAGTACCTGAGGTCGGTTCATGCTTTATCACGAAAAATTTGACGTCATCGTTGTTGGTGGTGGCCATGCAGGAACGGAAGCCGCACTCGCATCTGCACGTACTGGTCAAAGTACGTTATTACTAACTCATAATATCGATACGTTGGGACAGATGTCTTGTAACCCAGCCATTGGCGGGATCGGTAAGGGCCACTTGGTAAAAGAGGTCGATGCTATGGGTGGATTAATGGCGCAAGCTATTGATCATGCAGGTATTCAGTTCAGAACATTAAACGCATCAAAAGGCCCTGCGGTACGTGCAACTCGTGCACAAGCTGACCGCGCACTTTACAAAGCCTTTGTCCGTAATGTTCTTGAAAACACACCAAACCTAACTCTGTTCCAACAGTCGGTTGATGACTTGATCGTTGAACAAGATCAAGTGGTGGGTGTGGTTACGCAAATGGGCCTCAAATTCCGCGCTAATGCTGTGGTCTTAACGGTAGGCACATTCCTAGGCGGTAAGATTCATATTGGTATGGAAAGTTCATCGGGTGGACGTGCGGGTGATCCACCATCGATCGCGCTCGCTGACCGTCTTCGTGATCTTCCATTTCGTGTTGATCGCCTGAAAACGGGTACACCTCCTCGCATCGATGCACGCAGCGTTGATTTTTCTGAGCTTGAGGTTCAACACGGCGATAATCCGACTCCGGTTTTCTCATTCATGGGTAACCGAGCTCAGCAGCCGCGTCAGATTCCATGTTACATCACGCACACTAACGAAAATACGCATGACGTTATTCGTGCCAACCTCGATCGCAGCCCGATGTACGCTGGTGTGATTGAAGGTATTGGCCCTCGTTACTGTCCGTCGATTGAAGACAAAGTGATGCGCTTTGCTGATAAAAACAGTCACCAAATTTTCATTGAGCCTGAAGGCCTAACGACGCACGAGTTATACCCGAATGGTATTTCAACCAGTTTACCGTTTGATGTTCAGGTAAAAATCGTTCACTCAATGAAAGGTTTTGAGAACGCACACATCGTCCGTCCTGGCTACGCGATTGAGTACGACTTCTTTGACCCTCGCGATCTTAAACTGACTTACGAGACCAAGTTTATTAAGGGGTTGTTCTTTGCGGGGCAAATCAATGGCACCACTGGCTACGAAGAAGCTGCAGCACAAGGCTTAATGGCCGGTTTGAATGCGAGTTTGTTTACGCAAGGCAAAGAGGGCTGGAGCCCACGCCGCGATCAAGCTTACATGGGTGTACTTATCGATGACTTGTCGACGATGGGTACTAAAGAACCGTACCGAATGTTTACATCTCGCGCGGAGTACCGCTTGTTGCTTCGTGAAGACAACGCTGATATCCGTTTGACTGAAAAGTCTCGTGAACTTGGCTTGGTCGACGATGCTCGTTGGACGCGATTCAACGAGAAGATGGAAAACATGGAGAAAGAGCGTCAACGTCTTAAAGAAACATGGATTAATCCAAAATCTGAAGATATTGATCAATTGAACCAGATCCTGAAAACACCAATGTCTCGTGAAGCGAGTGGTGAAGATCTTCTTCGTCGTCCTGAAATGACTTATTCACAGCTAACGTCGTTGGATCGTTTTGGTCCTGCACTGGAAGATCAACAAGCGTCTGAGCAAGTTGAGATCCAAGTGAAGTACGATGGCTATATCCAACGTCAACAAGATGAAATTGAAAAATCACTGCGTCATGAAAACACCAAACTGCCGGCTGACATCGATTACAGTAAGGTAAAAGGGCTTTCTAACGAAGTGGTTCTAAAACTAACTACCGCTAAACCAGACTCAATTGGTATTGCATCGCGAATCTCAGGTATCACACCTGCTGCAATTTCAATTCTGTTGGTTTACTTGAAAAAACACGGCCTGTTGAAAAAAGGTGAGGAAGCATAATGAGCGCATTACGCGAAAAACTGGATCACCTGATTGGCCAGACTGAACTTGAAGTATCTGAAAAGCAACGCAGCCAATTGGTTGGCTACGTTGAGTTACTAAACAAGTGGAACAAAGCATACAATCTGACGTCAGTTCGTGATCCGCAAGAAATGATGGTGAAACATATCTTAGATAGCATCATTGTTAGCACTCACTTACAAGGCAAGCGCTTTATTGACGTTGGCACAGGCCCTGGCCTTCCTGGGATTCCGCTCTCAATCATGAATCCTGACTGCGAGTTTTACTTGCTAGACAGCTTGGGTAAGCGTATTCGTTTTATCAAGCAAGTGATTCATGAGCTGGGTATCGACAACGTGGTGCCGATTCAAAGTCGCGTTGAAGAATTTCAACCAGAAGAAAAGTTTGATGCCGTGCTCAGTCGCGCATTTGCATCAATGACAGACATGGTAGAGTGGTGTCATCATTTACCTAAAGAGCAATCCGGTGTATTTTTGGCTCTTAAGGGACAACATCCTAGAGACGAAATCGACCTGTTACCTGAATGGTGTTCAGTGACAGACATTAAAGCTTTGCAAGTGCCAGAGCTTGATGGAGAGCGTCATCTAGTTACTTTATCGCGTCAGGGATAATCAGCGAGGCCATAGTGGGTAAAATCGTAGCAATTGCCAACCAGAAGGGTGGCGTAGGAAAAACAACAACTTGCATTAACTTGGCAGCATCAATGGCGGCAACAAAGCGCAAGATATTGGTTGTTGACCTCGATCCTCAAGGTAATGCCACGATGGCGAGCGGTGTTGACAAGTATCAGGTTGAAGCAACTGCTTACGATTTGTTGGTTGAAGACACCCCATTTGATGAGGTAGTTTGCCGAAGTACATCTGGCAACTATGACCTTATCGCCGCAAATGGTGATGTTACAGCGGCAGAAATCAAATTGATGGAAGTGTTTGCTCGTGAAGTTCGCCTAAAGAACGCGTTGGCATCCATTCGTAATAACTATGATTTCATCTTTATCGATTGCCCACCGTCATTAAATCTTCTTACAATTAATGCGATGGCTGCGGCCGATTCCGTATTGGTTCCTATGCAATGTGAATACTTTGCTCTGGAAGGTTTGACTGCGTTGATGGATACCATTAGCAAGCTCGCTGCGGTGGTAAATGAGAACCTGAAGATTGAAGGTCTTCTGCGTACTATGTACGATCCTCGTAACCGCTTATCGAACGAAGTATCTGATCAACTCAAAAAGCACTTCGGTAGCAAAGTCTATCGAACTGTGATCCCTAGAAATGTGCGTCTGGCAGAAGCGCCGAGTCATGGCAAGCCAGCAATGTACTACGACAAATATTCTGCAGGAGCTAAGGCATATCTTGCTCTTGCTGGCGAAATGTTACGTCGTGAAGAAGTCCCAGTATAGGTCCAACCAAAGGAATTCGCTCAATGTCTAAGCGTGGTTTAGGAAAGGGGCTAGATGCATTGCTTGCAACTAGCTCATTAGCTCGTGAAAAGCAGCAAGTTGCTTCTTATAGTCAGGCGTTGTCGGCTGATGGTGAGCTTATCGAATTGGCTGTTGGTTGCTTAAAGCCAGGTGTATATCAACCGCGTAAGGATATTGCGCCGGAAGCGCTAGAAGAGCTGGCAGCATCAATCCAATCTCAAGGTATTATTCAGCCAATCGTTGTACGCCCCTTAGCACACGACCAGTTTGAGATTATTGCTGGCGAACGTCGTTGGAGAGCTGCTCGTCAAGCTGGCCTTAAGCAAGTGCCATGTCTAATTAAGAGAGTCGAAGACAAGGCCGCGATTGCGATGGCATTGATCGAGAACATTCAGCGTGAAGACTTGAATGCTATCGAAGAAGCACAAGCGTTAGAGCGCTTGCAGAACGAATTTGAGCTGACACATCAACAAGTTGCTGAAGTGATCGGTAAATCGAGAGCAACGGTTAGTAACTTATTACGTCTAAATCAGCTCGAAAATGAAGTAAAAGGTTTAGTTTCCAACAAACACCTGGAAATGGGGCATGCTAGAGCATTGCTTGCGCTCGAAGGCGATACCCAGGTTGAGGCAGCAAACACTGCGGCAACCAAAAAAATGACCGTGCGTCAAACTGAGCAGCTTGTTAAAAAGTGCTTAAAGCCAGACGTTGAATCAGAATCGAAGCAAGAAGACACTGAAGCTATCGAACTTTCACGAAGACTCACGGAAAAATTGCAAGCAAACGTTTCAGTTACTCGTTCTGTTAGTGGGAAGTCAAAAGTGACAATTACTCTTGATGAGCCTCACAAATTAGATCAACTTATTGCTAAATTAGAGTACTAAGTGAGATAATTGATTTAGGTCAATTATGTAATGAACAAGTGATTTCGTACAAAAGTTGTCGGTTTGTATACAAAAATGTAAATGATTGCTGCATTCTTATTGCAATCAATTTGGCTGAACGTATAATTTTCGCCAATTTATCAGCACGCTTTTAAGCGAGTATCAAAGTAGGCTTAAAAGAGGAACGAATACATGGTAGCGGCGTTAGCAAGACCAGGACGAGTGCTTGCAAAGCAAATGTTATTGATCGAGCTTAGCGCGGTTATATTAGTGGCGATAGGGTTAGGTTTAGCTGTTAATCCTGATTGGGGTTTTGCTGCATTAATCGGTGGCGGTATTTTTGTCATCGCGAATGTAGTTTTTTGTGTGTGTGCTTTTCTATTTTGTGGAGCTCGCGCAACTAAGTTAGTTGCGGCGTCGTTCTATGCAGGTGAAGCGCTCAAAATCTTAATCACAGTTCTACTATTCTCTATCGTCTACATGTATATGCAGGTGGAATTAATTCCCCTCAAACTGACCTATTTACTGGTTCTAGGTATTAATATCTTTGCGCCAGTGCTTTTCATTAACAATAAAAAATAGGATGAGTTATGGCTGCGCCAACAGCATCCGGATACATTGAACACCATTTACAAAACCTTTCTTTAGCTAAGTTTGGTCTTGTAGAGGAGACAAGTTTCTGGAACGTACATATAGACAGTCTGTTTTTTTCGGTGTTGACAGGGATGTTATTCCTTTGGGTTTTTCGCTCAGTCGCTAAGAAAGCAACAGTAGGTGTACCTGGTAAGCTTCAGTGTTTTGTTGAAATGGTAGTGGAATTCGTTGGTGACAACGTTAAAGAAACTTTCCATGGCCGCAACCCTCTGATTGCCCCACTAGCACTGACTATATTCTGCTGGATTATCATTATGAACTTGATGGACTTAGTGCCTATCGATTTCTTACCATATCCTGCAGAGCATTGGCTAGGTATCCCTTACTTGAAAGTGGTTCCTACAGCTGATGTTAATATAACAATGGCAATGGCTTTAGGTGTTTTTGCTCTGATGATCTACTACAGCATCAAAGTGAAAGGTCTAGGCGGATTTGCTAAAGAATTGGCACTGCATCCATTTAATCACCCAATCATGATTCCATTTAACTTGGTACTTGAGGTAATTTCGTTATTAGCGAAGCCACTATCTCTAGGTATGCGTTTATTTGGTAATATGTTTGCGGGTGAGGTGGTGTTTATTCTTATCGCGGCAATGCTACCGTGGTACTTACAATGGGTAGGTGCACTACCTTGGGCTATCTTCCATATCTTGGTTATTTTGATTCAAGCGTTTGTTTTCATGATGTTGACAATCGTTTACTTATCAATGGCTCATGAAGATAGTGATCACTAAAAAATTTTTAAGCTTTATTCTAACTATTAATGTTAATCGGAGAACGTAAATGGAAACTGTACTAAGTTTTTCAGCAATCGCTGTTGCTATCATTGTTGGTCTTTGTGCCGTAGGTACTGCAATTGGTTTTGCTATTCTTGGTGGTAAATTCCTAGAAGGCGCTGCGCGTCAACCTGAAATGGCTCCAATGCTACAAGTTAAGATGTTCATCATCGCTGGTCTATTGGATGCTGTTCCAATGATCGGTATCGTAATCGCACTACTATTCACGTTTGCTAACCCATTTGTTGGTCAACTAGCAGGCTAATTAACTTCTAAATAGTTAATTAAATTTTTGTAGTTGATTCTTAACGAGGGGTAGCTGTTGTGAATATGAACGCAACTCTGCTAGGTCAAGCAATTGCTTTTTCACTGTTTGTTTGGTTCTGCATGAAATATGTATGGCCACCAATCATGCAAGCAATTGAAGAACGTCAGAAAAAAATTGCTGACGGTCTGGTAGCCGCTGAACGCGCTGCTAAAGACTTGAACCTGGCACAAGCCAACGCTTCTGAGCAAATGAAAGAAGCAAAGCGCACTGCAACTGAGGTTATTGATCAGGCAAACAAACGTAAAGCTCAAATTATTGATGAAGCACGCGAAGAGGCTCAGGCAGAACGCCAGAAGATCTTAGCGCAAGCTGAAGCAGAAATTGAAGCAGAGCGTACACGTGCCCGTGATGACCTGCGCAAACAAGTCGCAACTCTGGCTATAGCTGGTGCTGAGAAAATCCTTGAACGTACAATCGATAAAGATGTACACGATGATCTTCTTAACAACATTACTGCAAAACTTTAAAGCAAGGGGCTGTATATGTCTGATTTGACTACAATCGCACGCCCCTATGCTAAAGCAGCGTTTGACTTTGCGGTAGATAAAGGTGAGCTAGACCAATGGGGTCAAATGCTTACTTTTGCTGCCGAAGTGGCACAAAATGATGATGTTCACAATTTATTAAGCGGTTCTATGACTGCTGAAAAATTAGCTGAAGTATTCATTGTAATTTGTGGCGAACAATTTGATGAATTCGGTCAGAACTTAATTAAAGTGATGGCAGAGAATGGCCGCTTAATGGCTTTTCCTGATGTTTGTAAAGAGTTCTTTATACTCAAAAAAGAGTATGAGAAAGAGATCGACGTTGAAGTAACTTCAGCGGTAGAACTTTCTGAAGAACAACGTGCAGAGATCAGCAGCAAATTGGAACAGCGCTTAGCGCGCAAAGTTCAGCTGAATTGCAGTATAGATGAGACTCTACTTAGTGGAGTTATTATTCGAGCCGGAGACCTAGTCATCGATAACTCAGCGCGCAGTCGTTTAGACCGCCTGAGCGATGCATTGCAGTCTTAATGGGGATTGGAGCATGCAACTTAATTCCACTGAAATTAGCGATCTAATTAAACAACGTATTGAATCTTTCGACGTTGTTAGTGAAGCTCGCAATGAAGGTACTATCGTTTCTGTAAGCGATGGCATCCTTAGCATCCACGGCCTAGCGGACGTGATGCAAGGTGAAATGATCGAACTACCGGGTGGCCGTTACGCTCTAGCACTAAACTTGAACCGTGATTCGGTTGGTGCTGTTGTAATGGGCCCGTATGCTGACCTACAGGAAGGCATGAAAGTTACAGGTACTGGTCGTATTCTAGAAGTACCAGTAGGTCCTGAAATGCTTGGTCGTGTTGTAAACACGCTAGGTGAGCCAATTGATGGTAAAGGTCCAATCGAAGCTAAATTGACTTCGCCTGTAGAAATTATCGCACCAGGTGTAATCGACCGTAAATCGGTAGATCAACCTGTTCAAACTGGTTACAAGTCTGTTGACTCAATGATCCCTATCGGTCGTGGTCAACGTGAGCTAGTAATCGGTGACCGTCAGACTGGTAAAACAGCAATGGCGATCGATGCGATTATTAACCAAAAAGATTCTGGTATTTTCTCTATCTACGTAGCTATCGGCCAAAAAGCGTCGACTATTGCTAACGTAGTTCGCAAACTAGAAGAGCACGGCGCACTAGCAAACACTGTTGTTGTTGTTGCATCTGCCTCTGAATCTGCAGCGCTGCAATACCTTGCACCGTATGCTGGTTGTGCGATGGGCGAATACTTCCGTGATCGCGGTGAAGATGCACTGATTGTTTATGATGATCTATCTAAGCAAGCTGTCGCTTACCGTCAAATCTCGCTACTACTTAAGCGTCCACCAGGTCGTGAAGCGTTCCCAGGTGATGTTTTCTACCTTCACTCTCGTCTACTAGAGCGTGCAGCTCGTGTAAGCGAAGCATACGTAGAAAAATTCACTAACGGTGAAGTGACAGGCAAGACTGGTTCTTTAACAGCTCTTCCTATCATCGAAACGCAAGCTGGTGACGTATCTGCATTCGTACCAACGAACGTAATCTCGATTACTGATGGTCAGATCTTCCTACAAACTGAGCTGTTCAACGCGGGCGTACGTCCAGCTGTTGACCCTGGTATCTCAGTTTCTCGTGTAGGTGGTTCGGCGCAGACTAAAATCATCAAGAAGCTATCTGGCGGTATCCGTACTGCTCTAGCTCAATACCGTGAACTTGCAGCATTTGCTCAGTTCTCTTCGGATCTTGATGAAGCGACTAAGAAGCAGCTAGACCACGGTCAAAAAGTTACAGAACTGATGAAGCAGAAGCAATACGCTCCTATGTCTGTATTTGACCAAGCTCTAGTAATCTTCGCTGCAGAGCGTGGATACCTTCAAGACGTTGAACTTTCTAAAGTTCTAGACTTTGAAGCTGCTTTACTGTCGTTTGCTCGTGGTCAATACGCTGATCTAGTAACACAGATCGACGCAACGGGTGCTTTCAACAAAGAAATCGAAGCTGAGCTGAAGAAGCTTGTTGACGATTTCAAGGCAACCCAGACCTGGTAATTGGTAGGTGGTCTTAGGGCCACCTCATACCATTAACGGAGAGTAACGATGGCCGGCGCAAAAGAGATACGTAATAAAATCGGTAGTGTTAAAAGCACACAGAAGATTACGAAAGCAATGGAAATGGTAGCAGCTTCAAAAATGCGTCGTTCTCAAGACGCAATGGAAGCTACTCGTCCATATGCAGAAACAATGCGTAAAGTGATCGGTCATTTGGCTAATGGTAGCCTCGAGTATAAGCATCCTTATCTTGAGGAACGTGAAGCCAAACGTGTTGGTTACATCATCGTTTCTACAGACCGTGGTCTTTGTGGTGGTTTGAACATTAACTTGTTCAAGAAAGCCATGAACGACATGAAAGATTGGTCTGAGAAAGGTGCTGATGTTGAGCTTGCAATTGTAGGCTCTAAAGCAACAGCATTTTTCAACAACAGCGGCGCGAAAGTAGCAGCTCAAGTTTCTGGTCTGGGCGATCGTCCAAGCCTTGAAGACTTGATTGGCTCTGTGAGCGTTATGCTGAAGAAATATGATGAAGGCGAACTAGATCGCCTGTTCGTAGTGTTCAACAAGTTTGAAAACACTATGGTTCAAGAACCAACGATCGATCAATTACTTCCTTTGCCTAAATCAGACAGCGAAGAAATGAAACGCAGTCATTCTTGGGACTACATTTATGAGCCCGAGCCAAAGCCACTACTAGATGCACTATTGGTTCGCTATGTCGAATCTCAAGTGTACCAAGGTGTGGTCGAGAACCTTGCTTGTGAGCAAGCGGCTCGAATGATTGCAATGAAATCAGCAACAGATAATGCTGGTGACATTATTGATGACTTAGAACTTGTGTATAACAAAGCCCGTCAATCGGCGATTACACAAGAACTTTCTGAGATCGTTTCAGGCGCAGCTGCGGTTTAAGCTTAGGTAAAACTAAATAGTTAGAGGATTAACGATGGCTACAGGTAAGATCGTACAGATCATCGGTGCGGTAGTCGACGTAGAGTTCCCACAGGGCGAAGTACCTCGTGTATACGATGCTCTGAATGTTAATGAAGTGAAAGAGCGTCTAGTTCTTGAAGTTCAGCAACAACTTGGCGGTGGCGTAGTTCGCGCAATCGTAATGGGTAGCTCTGATGGTTTACGTCGTGGTTTGACAGTTGAAAATACTGGCGCTCCAATCTCAGTACCAGTAGGTACTAAGACATTGGGTCGTATCATGAATGTCCTAGGTGACGCGATTGATGAGTGTGGCGAGATTGGTGCTGAAGAGCATTACGCCATTCACCGTGAAGCTCCAAGCTACGAAGAGCAGTCTAACGAGACAGCTCTTCTAGAAACTGGTGTTAAAGTAATCGACTTGATTTGTCCATTCGCTAAGGGTGGTAAAATCGGTCTATTCGGTGGTGCTGGTGTAGGTAAGACCGTTAACATGATGGAACTTATCAACAACATCGCACTTCAACACTCAGGCCTATCTGTATTTGCAGGTGTAGGTGAGCGTACTCGTGAAGGTAACGATTTCTACTTTGAGATGCAGGAAGCAGGTGTTGTAAACATCGAAAAACCTGAAGAATCAAAAGTAGCGATGGTTTACGGCCAGATGAACGAGCCACCAGGTAACCGTCTACGTGTTGCACTGACTGGTCTAACAATGGCAGAGCGCTTCCGTGACGAAGGTCGTGACGTTCTACTGTTCGTTGATAACATCTACCGTTACACACTAGCAGGTACTGAAGTATCAGCACTTCTAGGTCGTATGCCTTCTGCGGTAGGTTACCAACCTACACTAGCTGAAGAAATGGGTGTTCTACAAGAGCGTATCACGTCAACTAAAGCTGGTTCTATCACGTCTGTACAGGCGGTATACGTACCTGCGGATGACTTGACTGACCCGTCTCCAGCAACAACGTTCGCTCACTTGGATGCAACGGTTGTACTTAACCGTAACATCGCATCTATGGGTCTATACCCAGCGATCGACCCGCTAGATTCTACTTCACGTCAACTGGATCCATTGGTAGTTGGACAAGAACACTACGACATCGCTCGTGGCGTTCAGTCTACTCTTCAGCGCTATAAAGAGCTGAAAGATATCATTGCTATCCTAGGTATGGACGAGCTATCTGAAGAAGATAAGCAAGTTGTATCTCGTGCTCGTAAGATTGAGAAGTTCCTAACTCAGCCTTACCACGTAGCGGAAGTATTTACAGGTGACCCAGGCGTTTACGTACCTCTTAAAGAGACTCTACGTGGCTTCCAAGGTCTTCTATCTGGTGAATACGATGACATTCCAGAGCAAGCGTTCATGTACTGTGGTGCAATTGACGAAGCTATCGAGAATGCTAAGAAGCTATAAGGCTAACTAGGAGGCGATATGGCAGCAATAACCTTTCACCTAGACGTTGTAAGTGCCGAGAAACAAATTTTCTCTGGTCTTGTTGAGACGTTTCAGGTGACCGGTAGTGAGGGTGAGCTTGGTATTTTCCATGGTCACACTCCACTGCTGACCGCTATCAAGCCTGGTATGGTGCGTATTGTTAAGCAGCACGGCCACGAAGAAATTATTTATGTTTCTGGTGGTATGGTAGAAGTTCAGCCTGGTACAGCGACTGTACTGGCTGATACAGCTATCCGTGGTGAAGAGCTAGACGCAGCAAAGGCGGAAGAAGCTAAACGCAAGGCTGTGGAGAATATCCAAAATCAGCATGGCGATATAGACTTCGCACAAGCGGCCGGTGAACTGGCTAAAGCCATTGCTCAGTTACGAGTTATCGAACTGACAAAGCAGCGTCGTTAATCTTTTTAAGATTATAGACTCTGAGATAAAGGCGACCTAAGGGTCGCCTTTTTGCATTTTTAGGTTCTGAAAAATGCACCTTTTAAGCACCACTACTGGTTAAATGGTTATTGTGATTTAATTTTTTTGCCAAAAACGGTTACAATATCGGCTTAATAAAAATACTGTTGGATAGGTTTACAATGAAGTTTAGCGCAGTGATTCTCGCGGCGGGCAAAGGCACTCGCATGTATTCAAACACACCAAAGGTTCTGCACACGCTAGCGGGTAAGCCAATGGTGAAGCATGTTATCGATACATGTAATGGTTTAGGCGCTCAAAATATCAACCTGGTTTACGGCCACGGTGGTGATCAGATGAAGGCTACTCTAGCTGAAGAGTCTGTAAATTGGGCACTGCAAGCTGAGCAGCTAGGTACTGGTCACGCTGTAGATCAAGCATCTGCACATTTCGCTGATGATGAAAAAGTATTGGTGCTATACGGTGATGTTCCACTAATCTCTCCTGAAACCATTGAAAACCTATTAGACGCTCAACCAAACGGTGGTATCGCACTACTAACGGTCGTGTTAGACAACCCGATGGGCTACGGTCGTATCATTCGTCGCAATGGCCCGGTTGTCGCTATCGTTGAGCAAAAAGATGCAACCGATGAGCAGAAGCTTATCAAAGAGATTAATACTGGCGTTATGGTTGCTACTGGTGGCGATCTGAAACGTTGGTTGTCTGGCTTAAGCAACGATAACGCACAAGGTGAATACTACCTGACTGACGTTATTGCAGCGGCTCACGATGAAGGGCGTGCGGTTGAGGCTGTACATCCAGTAAGCCCAATTGAAGTTGAAGGCGTGAACGACCGCTCTCAACTGGCTCGTCTAGAGCGCGCTTACCAAGCTGAACAAGCAGACAAGTTATTAAAGCAAGGCGTAATGTTACGTGACCCAAGCCGCTTTGACCTACGTGGTGAGCTTCAATGTGGTATGGATGTTGAGATTGATACCAACGTAATCATTGAAGGCAGCGTAAGCATTGGTGATAACGTGGTTATCGGCACTGGTTGTGTACTTAAAGACTGTGAGATTGATGACAACACTATCGTTCGCCCATACAGCGTAATCGAAGGTGCGACAATTGGTGAAGACTGTACGGTTGGTCCTTTCACTCGCTTACGTCCAGGAGCTGACATGCGTAACAATTCGCATGTAGGTAACTTTGTTGAAGTGAAGAACACTCGTCTTGGTGAGGGTTCTAAAGCGAATCACCTTACTTACCTAGGTGATGCTGAGATCGGTCAACGTGTAAATGTGGGTGCGGGTGCTATCACTTGTAACTACGATGGCGCGAACAAGTTTAAGACCATCATTGGCGATGACGTATTTGTTGGCTCAGACAGCCAATTGATCGCACCTGTTACTATTGGCAACGGCGCAACTGTCGGTGCGGGCTCAACGGTGACTCGTGATGTTGCTGAGAACGAGCTTGTTATTAGTCGTGCGAAAGAACGTAAAATTGCCAACTGGCAGCGTCCGACTAAGAAAAAGTAGCCTCAACTATAAAGCAGATGACAGCGATAGAGCTAATAGCACTGCTATTGGTTTTTCTTAGATATCTAGATATAAAAAAAGAGCGACTAATATCGCTCTTTTTTGTTTTCTTTAACCGAGAAACTAGTCTTGTTTCTCGTCAGCGACCACTCGAGAGTTGTCTGGTGTCGCGAAGTGTTCAGAAAGTTCT
The DNA here is from genome assembly GCF_041439695.1 of Vibrio sp. FF266. NCBI lineage: Bacteria > Pseudomonadati > Pseudomonadota > Gammaproteobacteria > Vibrionales > Vibrionaceae > Vibrio > Vibrio sp. FF266. The sequence continues at coordinate 32,904 of NZ_JBGOOO010000020.1, read as the reverse complement.
TTGTTCGAAACAATATAGCCAATCCACAATGCACCCAAACAAATCACAACCGCGATACCCGTTGCGCTTAGTGCTTGGCTAGCCATTGCCGCGACCAATGCACTTGATAGGCCACTGATACTGATTTGCAGGCTGTTTTGTAGGCCAGCAGCTGTTGCTGGGCTTTGCTTAGCACTTGATAGAGCACGGTTAACTACTATTGGGTAAAGTGCACCGTTTGCTACTGCAATCAAACAGAAAGGCGCAAGCAGAGGCCAGATTGACGTCAGTTCCCACTGTGATGCAATGAAGATAAGCATCGCTGCAACGCTGAACAAACCGATAAGATTTCTTAGTACAACGCCATCACCATATTTCTTCACCGCTTGCTTACCGAAATAACCACCCGCCATGAACGCGATTGTCTGTGGGATAAAGCTCAAGCCGATGTCTTTTGCTTCATAACCTAGCTGAGCCATTATCTCTGGCATACCTGTTAGGTAAGCGAAGAACGCTGCAGATGCCGAAGCAAACATTAAAACATTACCCATGTAAGGCTTTGATTTTATCAACATCTTGATGTCTGTCTTAATCGATGTCTGCTTTACTTCAGGCGCTTCTTTTGGTTGAGCCATTGTTGTTGCAATTAGTAGTGCGCCCATCAAAGTCAATGTAATGAAGATACTGTGCCAGCCAAAGCTGTTTGCTAGCAACACACCCAGTTGAGGTGCTAGTGCTGGAGATAGCGCTACTAGAGGCATGATAGTAGCAAAAATTTGCTGGCTACTGCTTTGCGAGTAACGCTTGATAACCATTGCTTGCCAGATTACCGCAGGCGCACACACACCGATCGCTTGAATGAAGCGTAGTGTTAGTAGGTGCCATACCTCGGTGCTGAATGCCAAGCCGAATGACGCTGCCGTAAAGATAACAAGACCAACCGCTAGTGTGTTGCGATGACCATACTTGTCACTCGCCAGACCCCAAAGAAGCTGACCCATTGCCATACCGCCAAGGAATACAGTTAGAGACAGAGCAATCTGCTCTGGACCGGTTGCGAAATCAACTTCCATTGCCTTAAATGCAGGAAGGTACATATCGGTCGCAATAAAGCCAAGCATTGAAAGTACTGCAAGGTAGACCAATTGAAATTTAGAAATATTCATAAGATGCCATTAAGCTAAAGGTAGTGATGTTTTTATCATCAAAAAAATTGTTTGATATACAGAAGTGAAGGCCCCTGTTTATTTGTGCTGACATTCTATTTTTCAGACCTGATAAAATAAAACGCTAAAATATGTGGTTATCAATCAAAAAATTTGAAGGCTTATGTTCTCTAAATCTTCTTTAGAAATGCTCGATACTGTTGCTCGCTTAGGCAGTTTTACTGCGGCGGCAGAACAATTGCACAAAGTGCCCTCAGCGATCAGCTATGGGGTTAGGCAGGTAGAGCAAGAGCTTGATGTTCTACTTTTCAGACGGTTACCAAGAAAAGTAGAGCTGACACCTGCAGGTGAGTTGTTTATTGAAGAGGCTCGTCAACTGCTGAGACAGATGGAAGAACTCAGTGCCCAGACTCGCCGAGCTGCGCGTGGTTGGAAGAAAACCTTGCGCTTAACGCTTGATAACGTGGTTAAGCTCGACAAGATGAAGCCTATGATTGAAGAGTTTTATCAAACCTTTGAGTTCGCTGAGCTGCAGATTAACATGGAAGTGTTTAACGGCTCTTGGGAAGCCATTGCACAGGGCAGGGCGGATGTCGTGATTGGTGCAACCTCGGCGATTCCGGTTGGTGGTGACTTTGAAGTTAAGGATATGGGGCGGTTAGATTGGGCATTTGTGATGTCACCCAGTCACCCGTGTGTGCGAGAGCAAAACCTTAATGAAGCCTTTGTCAGTCAATACCCAGCAATATGTTTGGATGATACCTCTAGTGTACTGCCTAAGCGACACACAGGGCACTTTTCGAATCAAAGACGTCTATTGTTACCTAACTGGTACAGTGCGATAGAGTGTCTTAAAAATGGTGTTGGGGTGGGTTACATGCCAAGGCATATCGCCGCACCTATTATTGAGCAAGGTTTGCTGGTAGAAAAAATATTGCCCGAGCCAAGCCCGCAGAGTCATTGTTGTTTGGTGTGGCGAAAAGACGATAACCATAAATTGATCGAATGGATGGTCAAATATCTAGGATCAAGTGAGCAACTTCACCAAGATTGGTTGGATCATCGTAAAGCGATCTAATGATGTGATCCGTTGAAGATCATTCGGGTTAGGTTTGAATCAGCCCAATAAAAAGAGCGAGTTATCATAACTCGCTCTTTTTCATGTTTAGGCCGAACTCTTAAGACAAGAAGAACTTGTAGGAAGGGTTATCGGTTTCATCTTTGCATTGGTAGCCGAGTTCTTCTAAATGCGTAGAGAACTGAGCCAAATCGTCATCACCAAGCTCAAAACCACACAGCACACGACCGTAATCAGCACCATGGTTACGATAGTTGAACAAGCTGATATTCCAGTGAGTCCCTAAGGTATCAAGGAATTTAATCAATGCTCCTGGGTATTCAGGGAACTCAAAGCTGTACAGACGCTCTTTCAATGGTTTCGATGGTTTGCCGCCAATCATGTAACGAATATGAAGTTTTGCCATCTCGTCATCAGACAAGTCGACAACCGCGTAGTCACCCTCACGTAAGTCATTGATGATGTGTTCGAGTTCTTCTTGTCCACCTTGTAGACGTACACCAACGAAGATATTCGCCAGGCTTTCGTCGTTGTGGCGGTAGTTAAACTCAGTCACCGCTCGACCACCAATAATGTTACAGAACTCTAGGAACGCACCTTGTCGTTCTGGGATAGTCACCGCAAGTAGACCTTCTCGCTTCTCACCCAATTCACAACGCTCAGAGACATAACGCAGACCGTGGAAGTTGGTGTTCGCACCAGACAATACCGTTGCTAGTTGCTTATTTTGCAGTTGGTTTTGTTCTGCAAACTTCTTAAGGCCTGCCAGAGCAAGCGCTCCTGAAGGCTCAGCAATTGCACGGGTGTCTTCAAAGATGTCCTTTACCGCAGAGCAGATTTCATCGCTAGAGACTGTAATATGACCATCAATGTACTGTTGGCAAAGACGGAAGGTTTCTTCACCAATGCGTTTAACCGCAACACCATCAGCAAACATGCTGACCTGATCCAGTACCACTGGTTCACCCGCATCCAGTGCTGCTTTCAAGCAAGCTGAGTCTTCAGGCTCTACCGCAATCACTTTAATCTCTGGCATCAGTTGTTTGATAAGCACTGCAACACCAGCGGCTAAGCCACCACCACCAACCGGCACAAAGATATAATCCATGTGACCGTTTTGCTGCAGCATCTCCATGCCCATAGTACCTTGCCCTGCAATCACCAGTGGGTGATCGAAAGGAGGTACAAAGGTGAAGCCATGTTCAGCCGATAGGCGTTCCGCTTCCGCTTTTGCTTCATCGAAATTACTGCCGTGCAGAACCACATTACCACCAAATCCGCGTACCGCATCAACCTTGATATCCGGCGTCGTTTTTGGCATCACAATCGTGGTCTGAATACCAAGCTTAGAACCGGACAGCGCCATACCTTGAGCATGGTTACCTGCCGATGCAGCAATCACACCTGCGGCTTTCTGTTGTTCAGAAAGGCTTGATACCATGTTGTAGGCACCACGTAGCTTGAACGAGTGCACCGGCTGACGGTCTTCTCGTTTAAGCTGAACCTGATTACCAATGCGCGCGCTTAAACGTGGCATATCCTGCAGAGGTGTCACGATTGCCGCTTCGTAAACCGGCGCTCTCAGGATCTGACGCAGATAATCTGCGCCAGTTTGTTTTTGGGGGCTGGAGGTGTCATCACTCATAGTTAGCCCTCAAGTTTAGACTTATCACGTACAGCGCCTTTGTCGGCACTGGTCGCCATGCTTGCATAAGCTTTCAGTGCGAAAGACACTTCACGCTGACGGTTTTCTGGTTTCCAGCCTAGAGCATCCTGTTTAACTCGACGTGCTTCAAGCTCTGCTTCTGGCACATCAAGTGTGATTGAGCGGCTAGGGATGTCGATAGTGATAATATCGCCAGTGTTCACTAGACCAATCACACCGCCACTTGCTGCTTCTGGAGAAGCGTGACCGATAGATAGACCTGATGTACCACCAGAGAAACGTCCGTCAGTTAGAAGCGCACACGACTTTCCTAGCCCCATCGATTTTAGGTAAGTCGTTGGGTAAAGCATCTCTTGCATGCCCGGACCACCTTTAGGACCTTCGTAACGAATAACAACCACTTCGCCGGCTTTTACTTTACCCGCTAAGATGCCGTCTACTGCCGTATCTTGGCTTTCGAATACGATTGCAGGGCCTTGGAATTTAAGGTTTTCTTCATCAACACCCGCGGTCTTAACGATACAACCATCAACCGCGATGTTACCTGAAAGTACCGCTAGACCACCTTCTTGGCTGAATGCGTTTTCTTTAGTACGAATACAACCTTCTTTACGGTCGTCATCAAGACGATCCCAACGGCAATCTTGTGAGAATGCTTTGGTTGTTCGGATGCCCGCAGGGCCAGCACGGAAGAACTTAAGCACCGCTTCGTCTTCTGTCTGCATGATGTCGTACTGAGCAAGTTGCTCTTGCATGCTTAGACCAAGCACGGTGCGAGTTTGGTTATTGAGTAGACCTGCACGATCAAGCTCACCTAAGATAGCCATTACGCCACCAGCACGGTGAACGTCTTCCATGTGGTATTTAGGCGTCGAAGGAGCAACTTTACATAGGTGTGGAACGCGGCGAGACATCTCGTCGATATCACCCATATCAAAGTCAATGTCGCCTTCTTGAGCGGCTGCTAAAAGGTGAAGAACGGTGTTACTTGAACCACCCATCGCGATATCTAACGCCATTGCATTATCAAAGGCTGCGCGATTTGCGATGCTGCGTGGCAGTGCTGATTCGTCGTCTTGCTCGTAGTAACGCTTAGTTAGGTCAACGATACGTTTACCGGCATTGATGAATAGCTCTTCACGGTCTGCGTGGGTTGCTAGCATAGAACCGTTACCAGGCTGAGATAGGCCAAGTGCTTCTGTTAGACAGTTCATTGAGTTCGCTGTGAACATACCTGAACATGAACCACATGTCGGACATGCAGAACGCTCTACTTGCTCACTTTGCTCATCAGAAATGGTTGGATCGGCACCCTGAATCATCGCGTCAACAAGATCTAGCTTGATGATTTGATCTGAAAGCTTGGTTTTACCTGCTTCCATTGGGCCGCCAGATACAAAGATCACTGGGATGTTTAGGCGCATAGCTGCCATCATCATTCCCGGAGTGATTTTGTCACAGTTAGAGATACACACCATCGCATCTGCACAGTGTGCATTGACCATGTACTCTACCGAGTCTGCGATAAGCTCACGTGATGGCAGTGAGTACAGCATACCGCCGTGGCCCATTGCGATACCATCATCGACTGCGATGGTGTTGAATTCTTTAGCGATACCGCCGGCTTTCTCGATTTCACCCGCAACCAGTTGACCCATGTCTTTAAGGTGAACGTGGCCTGGTACAAATTGAGTGAACGAGTTTACAACCGCGATGATCGGCTTACCGAAGTCATCATCTTTAACGCCAGTTGCACGCCATAAAGCGCGCGCACCAGCCATGTTGCGTCCGTGGGTAGTCGTTGCTGAACGATAGATTGGCATTGCTTAAATCCTTATAAAATATTTGGCTGTTGCTTACTTAGTTGTTTGCGTTTGGTTTGCTGAAGTTTGGTCTGCTGGGTAAACATAATCTAACCAGCCCCACTTATCTTCAGTCGTGCCATTGAATAAACCAAAGTAAGCCGCTTGAACTTTTTCAGTGATAGGACCGCGTTTGCCTTCACCTACTGTAATTTTGTCTACGCTGCGAACCGGAACGATTTCGGCAGCTGTGCCTGTCATGAATACTTCATCGGCAAGGTATAGTGCTTCACGAGCAATGTTCTCCTCACGGATCTCATAACCCATGTCTTTTGCTAGTGTCATGATCGAATCACGAGTGATACCCGGCAGAATTGCGCTGGTCGCTGGTGGCGTTGATAGTACGCCATTACGAATCACAAAGATGTTCTCACCTGCACCCTCTGAAAGGTAACCATCAACACTCAGTGCGATGCCTTCATCGTAACCATGACGGCGAGCTTCACCACCAACCAGTAGTGAAGATAGGTAGTTACCACCGGCTTTTGCTGCGGTTGGGATAGTGTTTGGAGCGGCACGGTTCCAGCTAGAAATCATCGCATCAACGCCGTTTTCTAGCGCTTCTTCGCCTAGGTAAGAACCCCAAGGGAAAGCAGCGATGATCAGATCCATCTCTGTGTTTTCAGGCGGGCAAACACCTAAGCCAACGTTACCGACAAAGCCGAGAGGGCGGATGTACGCTGACTCTAGCTTATTTTGGCGTAGCGTTTCGCGAGTCGCTTCCATAATTTCTTCCTCAGTGTAAGGAATAGGGAAGCGGTAGATTTTTGCTGAGTCTTTTAGGCGCTTAGCATGCTCTGGGTGACGGAAGATAACCGGACCCTTTGGTGTGTTGTAGCAACGAACACCTTCAAACACAGAAGTACCGTAGTGCATTGCGTGAGTCAGGACGTGAACGTTCGCCTCTGCCCAAGGAACCATCTCACCATTAAACCAAATATAGTCTGCTGTTTTAGCTGTCATGTTAGCGGTTCCTTATGCGTTTATCTTTTGTTGTAAGTTGTTGTTTGGCAATTCATTACGGCTGATCGAGATAACGTCAACGGTACGCACGTCCCACAGTTTTTCGATTTGGTTTACCAAGAAAGAGATCGGACGCTCACTGTCGACAATGATCTCAACACTCGCCACTTTGCTTTCGTGGTTTTGAGTGCCAGCTACTTGCTTAACAATAAAGCCACGGTGGCGGATAACACGAAGAACACGCTCTAGTAGTACAGGCTTATCATCGGCTTTGATGTCTAATAGGTATCTTTTCATGTTATGTGTTCTCCAACATCTCACTGTTTGAAGCACCTGGCGGTACTAGTGGCCATACGTTCTCTTCTTCATCGATAAGAACATGAAGTAGGTAAGCGGTTTTGCTCTCTAGCATCTCTTTCAGTGCTGGTTCTACTTCTTCTTTACGCGTGATGGTTTTGCCCGGGATATCAAATGCTTTCGCTAGCATGACGAAATCCGGGTTGTCATCCAAGATGGTTTCACTGTGTCGGCCATCAAAGAACAGCGATTGCCATTGGCGAACCATGCCTAAGCGCGAGTTGTTAAGCAGCACCATTTTTACTGGGATTTGGCGACGCTTCAGCGTACCAAGCTCTTGAATGTTCATCATGAACGAGCCGTCACCTGAGATAAGTATAGATTGGTCATTAGGACGACCAACCGATGCACCCATGGCTGCAGGTAGGCCAAAGCCCATAGTGCCTAAGCCCGCTGAAGTGATGAAGTTTTGTGGATCGCGTGGCTGAATGTGTTGAGCTGCCCACATCTGATGTTGGCCAACATCGGTCGAAACCATAGAACTCGCAGGCATCATGTCTGACAGTTGTTTCAACAACAGAGGTGCGAAGATAAGGTCGCCAGGGTGGTCGTAACGCCATTTGAATGAGCTACGAAGGCCTTCGGAGTGATGAACCCAAGAAGAGATGTCTTGGCTTAGCTCCAGTTGAGGCATGATCTTGTTGATGTCACCACGAATTGGTGCATCGGCAAGACGTAGTTTGCTGAACTCAGCCGCATCGATATCAATATGGATAACTTTAGCGTGCGGTGCAAAGGTGTCGAGCTTACCAGTAACTCGGTCATCAAAACGAGCGCCCACAACAATCAACAGGTCACTTTCTTGAACCACTAGGTTAGCGGCTTTAGTGCCGTGCATACCAAGCATGCCAAGATAGTGTGGGTCGTCACGCTCGATAGTGCCTAAGCCTTTCAGTGTGCTTACGGCCGGCATTGGGTTAAGGCGTAAAAACTCACGAACTGCATCGGTTGCTTTCGCCAGTTGAACGCCACCACCTACGTATAAAACAGGACGAGTCGCTTGAGATAAGAAGTACTGAGCTTGCTCAATAGCATCCGTTGTCACAACAGGAATTGCTGGTGGTGTAAATTCAGGAAGAATTTTTACAGGGGATTCGGCTAGTTGAACATCTTTAGCGATATCGACAATAACCGGACCGGGACGCCCTGCTTTTGCAACGATAAATGCTTCAGCCAATGTTGGCGCAAGATCTTCAATATCGGTAACAAGGTAGCTGTGTTTAGTACATGACAGAGACATACCAATCACATCCATTTCTTGGAATGCATCGGTACCAATGTGGGAACTAGCAACTTGACCAGTGATAGCTACGAGTGGGATGGAATCCATAAAAGCATCAGCAAGACCTGTGACTAGGTTAGTTGCCCCCGGGCCTGAGGTTGCCATACAAACAGCGACGTCTTGCGTTGCTCGAGCCATACCGATAGCGGCCATTGCAGCGCCTTGCTCATGGCGACATAGGATATGTTCAACCCCGCCGTCATAGAGTGCATCGTAGATTGGCATGATGGCACCGCCAGGGTAACCAAATACGGTCTCAATGCCTTGTTGCTTGAGTGCGGATACGACCAGTTCTGCGCCTTTCATCGTAATTCCTCCGTATTACCTTTGTTTTGGTAATTGTTTCCATTGTCTCTGCACATCTTGTGCTCCCATTCTTCCTGTAAATCGGCAAAGCCGAAAATGTTTCAAAATATAAAATCGAATGTCTAAATTAGAAAAAACCCCCGGACTTTTCAGTGCGGGGGGTTTTTCTAATTCGTGGTTACTTTTTTCCCACTCGCCCCCGCGCAGTCTTAATAATGACTACGATAATCAGGTTAATCAGTGCGTAAATGCGAGCGTTAAAAATCATAATATTCGAGTTTTCTCGTTTATTGTCTTCAGTAAAAGTTTACATCTCTAGTGTTATCACACAAATCTGCAGTATGACAAGGAAAATGTCATTCTTTTTTCACATTAAAACACCATTCCACCAAGCTATATAACAACCTTATCGCTTTGGTGAGCAACGAATACCCAGAGCGAATACTTTTAAATCAAAGACAAAGGAAAGTTATGGGACTCGCGATAATTCACAGCCGGGCTAGTGTGGGAGTAGAGGCACCAGAAGTGACCGTTGAAGTGCATATAAGCAACGGTATGCCTGGGTTTACATTGGTGGGGCTACCTGAAACGACGGTCAAAGAATCTAAAGATCGAGTCAGGAGTGCCATCATCAATTCTCGCTTTGAATTTCCTTCGAAAAGGATCACGGTCAACCTCGCGCCTGCTGATTTACCCAAAGAGGGAGGGCGTTTCGATCTGCCAATCGCGCTTGGGATTTTGGTGGCGTCAGATCAGCTTCCGACATCAAAAATAGCTCAACATGAATTTATCGGTGAGTTGGCATTGTCAGGAGAGTTGCGCTCGGTAAAGGGCGTTCTGCCTGCGACGTTAGCCGCCGATAGTGTCGAGCGATGCTTAGTAGTTCCACATCACAATGGTGATCAGGCGGCCTTAGTCGGCAAGGGGGCCCATAAATCAGCGCAAACCTTGCTAGAGGTTTGTGCGGATATGTGTGGTCAGGCTCAGCTTGGTTTATATCGAACCGAGCATCATCATGTCGATGTGTCTGATAATCGTGACTTACAAGATATTATTGGCCAGCAGCAAGGTAAGCGAGCACTGGAGATCGCCGCAGCGGGCAACCATAACCTGCTTTTTCTCGGCCCGCCCGGAACTGGAAAAACCATGTTGGCTTCTCGATTGCGCGATTTGTTACCTGAGATGAGTGATGACGAGGCGATGGAAACTGCTTCGGTGGCTTCTTTAACGCAACAAGAGATCAATCAATACAACTGGAAACAACGACCTTTCCGTTCTCCACACCATTCGAGTTCGATGGCAGCATTGGTCGGTGGTGGCTCGATACCTCGCCCCGGTGAGATATCTTTGGCGCATAATGGCTTATTGTTTCTTGATGAGATGCCAGAGTTTGAGCGTAAGGTGCTTGATTCACTGCGAGAGCCGCTAGAGTCGGGTGAGATCATTATTTCACGCGTGGCAGGCAAGCTCGAGCGAACCCGCAAATTATCCTGCGTTACCTCAATCGACTATCAGGGCCGTTATTGGATCGATTTGATATGTCGTTAGAGATCCCTCTATTGCCCAAAGGGATGTTAGCCGAAGGAGGTGACCGTGGTGAAACCACTCAAGTCGTGAAGCAACGAGTTAAACAAGCGCGTCAGTTGATGTTATCTCGAAACCATAAGTCGAACGCACTGTTAGGTAGCCGAGAAATTGAAAAGTATTGCCCATTGCGACGCGAGGATGCGGAGTTTTTAGAAACGGCACTGCATCGACTGGGCTTATCGATTCGTGCTTATCATCGAATCATCAAGGTAGCGCGAACTATTGCGGACCTAGAGGGTAATGCGCAGATTGAAAAGAAGCATTTATCAGAGGCACTTGGTTATCGAGCAATGGATCGATTGTTGAAGCAACTTACGGCTCAAGCGGTGTAGTCATACCAATCGTAGTAAACAACGGGTCATTTATTTACTGTGATTGGTATAGAAACAAGAAAGCCTGCTTTTTACGTAGGCTTTCGTTGTTATGAACCAATTGTTATGAACTAATGGTTATTAGCGAGTAGTGATGCCTAACTAGAACTTGTAGTTCAGGCCAACTGAGACGATGTATTGTGATTCATCGTAGAAGGTAATGTTTGAGTCGCTGGTGCCATAGCCCGCAAGCGAAACAAACGACCAGTTTTCCCAGTCCATGAATTGATCATATTCATACGCGGCAAACAGGTTGATGTTGTCGTCGCTGCGCTTCTTGTCGTAGATAGGGTTGCTTGCATCGTAAGAGCGTTGGTTATAGCCCGCTGTTAGTGCGTATTGGTGACGACCCATACCGCCGAATAAGCTGACTTCACCACCGAACTGCTCATAAGAAGCAGCTTTGCCATCGGCAGAACTTGATTGGTAAATCAATGATGGCACTAACATCATGGTACGATTGATTGGCTGACGGTACTGACCTTTCAGGTAGAAAGTATTGGCATCACGCTGTAGTTCTTCTCTAACTCGATCATCTTCTACATCTTTGGTGGCGTAGGCCATGTCTAACGAGAAAGCTGAGCCCGCAATGCTACTTAGTTTCAAACGAAAGGCATTGCCTGTTTCATCCGTTTTGGTGCGACCTGAAGTGGTGTTGTACGGATCGGCCCAAGTCTCACCAGACATGATAGTCGGCAGAAGTGAAGCGTCGATGGTCATGCCTGACTCTAGTTGGTATTTATAGCCAACCTCCAGTACAACAGTACCTGTTGCTACGTCATCACGAGCGGTACCTGTGTACACCTGGTGATTTAGCTTCTCACCAAAGGTGTAAGCGACACTGCCTAAAGGTGCGACAAGAAATGAGCTCTCAGATGAGGCTTTCTGTGTATTTGACGAAATGGTGCTATCAGCATCGGTATTAAAGTTTGAGGTGGAAGAGGTAACCCCTGTATTAATAGAGATTTCACCACTGAAACCTTGTTCGTCTGCAAGCTTGGCAAAAGCAGGAGAGGCTGCAATGCTCAGTGCCAAAAGCGTTATTTTTATTTTCATTCAAAGGCTCCTTGCCTACCAGTTCTTAGGACTGGATATTGATATCAGTAAAGCACAACGTTTTCAGGATGATTGTTTATTGATGAATCTTTTTGAACTAGTGCAAAAAAGGAAGCCGAAGCTTCCTTTAATCAATACGTTACTTCTTAAGTAGAAAGTTAACGAGCTCGAAGTACTCATCGAGAGAGCTAATACCTTGAGCGTCTACTAGGTAGCGGTTGTTAACTACGACCGCAGGAACACCAGAAAGACCGCTGTCTTTGAATGCTTTGTCGAAGCGGCGAACCATAGAGTCGACTGCAAAGCCGTTGTATGCCGCATCGAATTTCTTAGCATCAACGCCTTCGTCTAGGAAGATTTGACGCAATTCTGCTTCATCGCGTGGTGGCTTGTTCATGGTGTGGATGCGGTTAAACATCACTGGTACCATTTTATCTTCAACTTTCAGGGCAATCATGGTCGCGTAAGCTTTGCTCATTGGCAGGCCCATGTTACCACCCATGAATGAAACATGGTTCTTCTGTAGCTTAGCGTCTTTTGGTAGCTGTTGTTTTAGCTGTTGGATGATTGGTTCAAAGCTATTACAGTGTGGGCAGTAGAAAGAGAAGAACTCTGTCACCATTGGTTTTTTTGATGCTTCTAGATCGAGAACTTTGTAGTGTTCACCTTCGTTAAATTTCGCAGCGTGAGCTGAAAGGCTCAACATGATCAATGAGAAAAATGCGAATAGCTTTTTCATTTATCCAATCTCCATTATGTTTGAATTTTTATCTAGTTGTGTTGCGATTGCTGTTACCACTGAGGCATTAACGAAAGTGGTGGCTCTTGCAGGGTAGCAATTTGCTCTTTACAAGCAAGTACTTGTTGCTCCCAATATTTTGGATCATTAAACCATGGGAAGGCTAGAGGAAATGCAGGATCGTTCCATCGTTTCGCCAACCATGCCATGTAATGCACCATACGTAGACCGCGTAGTGGCTCGATTAGTTTCAGTTGCGCGGTATTAAAATCGCAAAATTCTTGATAGCTCTCTAGCAGAATATCCAGTTGCATTAGCTTATCTTGACGCTCGCCGTTAAGCAGCATCCACAAATCTTGTATCGCTGGGCCGTTACGTGCGTCATCAAGGTCGACGAACATTGGCCCGTCACGCCATAAGATATTGCCAGGGTGGCAGTCACCATGCAGGCGGATGTTGTCAATGTTGCTCGGCCACTGACTCTCTAGCTCTTTTATCAGAAGGTCTACGTCATTGAAGAACGCTTTTTCTAGGTGTGTCGGGATAAACTGAGAGTTCTCTAGAATCTTACGTGGCTGATAAAGGTATTCATCTAAGCTGATGGTCGGGCGATGTTGGAATGTTCTTCCCGCGCTGGCTTTATGAATACGACCCAGAAAACGTCCAACGCCTTCCAGTTGATCTAGATTGTCGACTTCATACTGTCTGCCGCCAACGCTTTCGAACAATGCAAATAGGTAGCCTTGATATTCATGTAAGGTTGCGCCATTGATTCGCATTGGAGGTGCAACTGGCATCTCTTGTTCGATAAGCTCGAGTGCGAAGTCATGCTCTTCTTGGATCTGTGCTTTGTTCCAGCGCTGCGGACGATAAAATTTAACGACGTAGCGTTTACGGTCTTCATCGGTGACTTGATACACTCGATTTTCGTAACTGTTGAGAGCGAGAAGCCCGGATTCAGCACGGACTCCAATACTCTCCAGTGCGTACCACATGAAGTCAGGAGTCAGGTTATCAAAGTTAAAGGCTTGCATCGTCATAGAATAAAAAAGGCTCATTACTGAGCCTTTTTCCATTTATTGGGTTGTTATACCTAGCACTAAGGTGACTGGTATCAGAGCTTTTTGATAAAGCGGCTTTCGACTTTCATCGTAAACTCTTCATTATCCGAGAGTATAAACTGAATTGTCGAAACTGGTGAGCTCAGTTTTTCTGGATCGACGCCTAAACTGATAGGAAGGTTTAAAACCTCACCTGGGTCTACGGTAATCGTTTGTTTGCCGTACCAGATAGAATCCGGCAGCCCGCTGACATCAAGTTTGTACTCTTGCTCTTGCTGAGTCTTGTTGATGACTTTCAAGTTGTAAGTATTTTCGACAAGCCCTTGGCTATTGATTCTAAATAGTTGGTTTCTATCGCGCAGAACGCTTAAGCCTGCAGGATCAACACTCGCGATTTGTGCGAAAAACAGTCCCAACATAACGATTAGTATTACGCCATAGCCCAAGAGCTTAGGACGCATCACCTTGGTTGAGTGCCCCTCAAGCCTATGTTCGGTGGTGTAGTTGATCAGACCTTTCTCATAACCCATACGTTCCATGGTGTTGTCACAAGCATCAATACACGCGCCACAGTTAATACACTCGTATTGCAGACCGTCACGAATATCGATACCCGTTGGGCACACTTGAACGCATAAATTACAGTCAATACAGTCGCCTAGACCAAGTTCTTTTGGATCGGCTTTACGAGAGCGAGGGCCGCGGCTTTCACCTCGTTCAGTGTCGTAACCCACGATGAAGGTATCTTTATCGAACATTGCCGATTGGAAACGCGCATACGGACACATGTGCAGACAAACAATAGAACGCATCCATCCCGCATTCGCATAAGTACACCCAGCAAAGAACAATACCCAAAACACTGGCCAGAAAGTCGAGTTAAAGGTAAAGAAGCCAACCACCAGCTCTTTGATTGGGATGAAGTAACCGACAAAGGTTAAGCCCGTCGCAATCGCAATAGCCCACCACGCGATGTGCTTGATAGTTTTTCTGAGAATTAAATTGCTCGTCAGTTTGCCCGAGTCTTGTTTTCTTCGCTTATTGGCAGCACCTTCCAGTTTCTCTTCGAACCAGATGTACATGAAGGTCCAGACGGTTTGTGGACACAGGTAGCCACACCAGACTCGCCCTAAGAAGGTGGTTATGAAGAACAAGCCAAACGCCGCAATCATGAAGAGGATAGCGAGTAGCGTTAGATCTTGTGGGTATAGGGTTGTACCAAAGAAGTTGAACTGTTGGCTGCCGATATCGAGCAAGATCGCTTGTCGCTCACCAAATGGGATCCATGGGATAAGCGCAAAAAGTAAAAGTAAGAACCAACCGCCATAACGGCGCAGTTGTTGGAATTTACCTTTGCTTTCTCGAACATAGATTCGGTTACTTGGGTTAAATCGATCTCCATTACCTTTATGTGTTTTTGGGTTAAAGGTTTTAGGAGTCACATCTTTGATATCGATTTTATCCTGACTCATGGACTATCCTTTTTGTGGCTTGTTTGCCCGGTTAACTCGAGCATGACGACATTACTTGAAAGTATGGTTTAGAGAACCTGTAGAAATTGAGCTTGGTGCATTTATTGGTATCGCACTCACTCTTATTATTTTAGAAGATTCTTATGGATGGCGATTATAGCGACAATCTTGTTCTCATTTCTTTAACGCTATCAACCTTTAACAACAAAAGTCATAACAGTTGTGACGAAAAAATAGCGAACAGAAACAAAAAAGCGACCGAGTGGTCGCTTTTAAACATTGAGTGTTTTATCTATACGGCAATTGAGCCCTAAATAAATAGGCGACTAAAGAAGGCCACGCGCTTTTAGAATTGCGGTTTTGAAATCATCTTCTTGGTCTTTTTTAAGACCTGGGATCATTTCATCTTTTTCGCTATTACGCATTTTTAGATGGTAGATAAGAACATCGTCAGTTAGCTCTTCAAGCTTACCTTGGTAGCCCGCTTCTTTTGATAGCTTAATGATGAACTCTAATAGGTTAAGCTCTTGATCTTTCTGCCACTCAGGCTCCATCAGTTCAAGCAGTTCTTCAATGCGGTGACACTTCATACTTTATTTCTCCACAAATTTTATAATGATTTGTGGCTAAGGTATCAAATCGGGTAGGGAATACCAATGTGTAAACACATTTCAAGATGGGAGCGGGCAAGAAAAAAGCGCAGTAAAAACTGCGCTTTTTGTTAAGCGGCTTTAATTACTTTTGTTGCAGTCGGTGCTAATAAAGCAGCCTTCTCAACGAGAGTCATTGTAGGAGCCAATTTCTTAGCCGTTGGAGCAGCAACAAAGCCACTACGACGACGCATCGCACTACGGTTGGTGTGCGAGAACCTGACAGCTGTTGGGCGCATTAATTTACCTAACGGTCAGGCATATCCATTGCCAATCTAATGGCCTGATTTATCATGAGCTCCGCCTCAATTACTTGAAGAGTCACTCGTCTGGCTTTCGCCAATCCGAAAAATAAATCAGGATAATGATATGCATGCATATCAAGGGTTAGATTATCACTATCTAAGTTATCGATCGACGCCTGAGTGATAATTAAACGATATTAGAGCTAAAATAGTGTGAGCAGTATATTTGAGTTTGAACCTCTTTCAGGCTTAAGATGATGTTTTAAAGGAGGTGCATATGTCGTTCTTAAAGAAAACGTTAGCAAGTTTTGGAATTGGATCTGCCAAGGTGGATTCTGTATTGCAACAGGAAGTGCTTTATCCAGGTAAGAAGGCGAGCATTATTGTACATGTCTACGGAGGCGCTCAGCCGCAGGAGATCGATAACATTGATCTCAACTTATGCTGTCGCTACGTCAAAGAAGTTACCGCGAACTCGCAAGGACAAGAGGGCGGTCATAAACGCCGAATGCACCAGACGTACTCGCTGGCAAAATGGAGCTTGCCGTATGCCTTTGTGATTCAGCCGGGTGAAACCCGTGACTTTGAATGTGAGTTTGATGTGCCACTGAACACACCGGTTACGATTGGTGATTCAAAGGTATGGCTGGAAACCGGGTTGGATATTGCGATGGCGATTGACCCATCGGATAAAGACACCTTAACGGTTCGTCCCGACCCACTGCTCGATGGTATTTTTAACGAGCTTGAAGCTCAAGGCCTGCGCATTCGTCAAGTGGAATGTGAAGCGGTTAAAGGCTTTGAACTGCCGTTTGTACAAGAGTTTGAGTTTGTGCCGACGACGGGTCCTTATCATGGCCGTTGGCGTGAATTGGAAGTGGTGGCTCATCGTGATGAAACAGAGCTGAAGTTGTGGTTCGAGATTGATAGAAATCGCGATGGTGCAAAAGGCATGTTAGCGAGCTTGCTAGGCGTTGGTAAGCTACAGCGTCAATTGAGTGTGCCACTGGATACCTCACCACAAGATGCTGGCAAGATGGTACTTGAATATCTAGATAACGCCTCTTAGTTCCTATAACCCTTTATTTAACTCTTTGGTTATTTAGCTTTGGATCTTTTAGCTTCATTACATATTTCAGGCGTCATTAATGTCATAAAAGGTGTCATAAAAATTTAAGCTTACACGTGTAAGCTTAATGTGCAATACTGGGTCAATCGAACATTTACTCTAGTAGGATATTCATGTCTGCATCATCAGCCAGCGAATACAGTGACATCGAAGAACGCGCTAATGCAATAACCCATGGCTTGGGCGTTGTGCTCGGCGTGGTTGGTCTGATCTTGCTGCTTATTCGTGCGTTTGATTACCAAGCCGACATGCTAACTGTTGCTAGTATGGCGGTGTATGGCAGCAGTATTATTCTGCTCTTTCTCGCCTCCACGTTGTACCACTCGATCACCACTGAGAAAACCAAGCGCTTACTCAAAACCCTTGACCACTGTGCGATTTATTTGTTGATTGCAGGCAGTTACACGCCGTTTCTCTTAGTGGGCTTAAGAACCCCATTGGCTATGGGTTTGATGGCGGTGATCTGGGGGATTGCGCTGGTGGGCATCATCATGAAGATAGCCTTCGTTTATCGATTCAAGCGTTTATCGCTGTTCATTTACCTAGCGATGGGTTGGCTATCTTTGATAGTTGTTTATCAATTAGCGATGAATATCGATATAGGTGGTTTGGTGTTACTGGCAGTTGGCGGAGTGATTTACTCGCTGGGTGTGATTTTCTATGTGGCAAAACGCATCCCTTATAACCATGCCATCTGGCACTTGTTTGTATTGGCGGGCTGCGCTTGCCATTTCTTCGCTATCTATCTGTTTGTGACACCAGTTTAGTTTTGATTGAACCGGTATGCCCCTAACGGGTAGAAACGTCAGTGATCTCCACGTCGATTTTATATTCAGGATACTTATAAACATCGATCGCTAAGTATTTACCTTCTGCCGAAGTTTGTGGTCGAAGGTAGGTATCAGCAAGGCGCTTAATGGATTGCCAAGTGTTGATACTGCCTTGATGCAGCAGCTCACCCGTTGGTGAGTAGACTGTGATATTTAGCGTAACTAGCACAACGGCTTCTGTGCTTTGGTTAGTGACTGAAATAGGTAAGATTAGCTGTTCATTCTCGTAGAGTCCTGCCCCAATCAAAACGTCCACACCTGATTTGGAAAGCTGCAAGCTTGGCTTGGTGTCTCCAATCTTGATTGTGGTACCGCGTGTGTTTTTGGCTACAGGAATACTCGTCAATGCTGACTCTGCATTCGATGATGCGTTACTCACATACTGCCAAGTAAAATCGTCTTTTAGTAACACTTGCTTGCCATCAGACAATGTGACCATTTGATCAGCAAAGGCAGAACTTACGAATACTGAGTTTGCGAGCAATGCGCTAGCGAGAAGTACGTATGATTTCATCTGTGTTTCCTTAAATATTCGCGGAATTAGCGTCGCCAAAAGGCTGGGAAAAATAGAACAATGAGCGTCAGTATCTCGAGTCGTCCCATTAGCATGCCTAAACTTAGCAACCATTTAGCGGCGTCTGGCAGTGGAGCAAAGTTCCCGGTTGGACCGATCACGCTGCCCATTCCCGGACCCACGTTGGCAACGGCTGTGATAGCGCCTGAGATGCTTGTTATTGGGTCTAACCCCATCGCACTCAAACCACCAGCAATTAAGATAATCGTGATAAAGAACATCAAACCAAATGCCACGAGTGAACGCACAATGTCGTCATTCACAGGTCGCTGATTGTAGCGTTGAACAAACACGCCCGATGGGTGAATTAGCTTCATCATTTGTTTGTGGAGCATGGTCATCGCGATCTGGAAGCGGAAGATTTTTATACCGCCAGAGGTTGAACCCGAGCAAGCTCCCGCCATCATTAGGAATGCAAACAAGGTCGTTGGCAGTGCACCCCACGCGGTGAAGTCTTCTAAGCCAAAACCGGTTGTGGTGACGACTGATACGATGTTGAACATCGAAACACGCATCGCATCCATAACAGTGTAGCCATCTCTAACCACCAACCATGTTGATATTACGGCGCTGGTGACCAAGAACAGGTATGTAAAACCTCTCACTTGCGCGTCTTTGTAGAGGATTGAGAGTTTTCTTCCACGCAGTGCGCTAACGAACAGTAAGAACGGCAGGCCGCCAAGGAACATGAACAGTGTTCCTACCCAGTGAGCACTGTTGGAGAAGTGGTTCATTGATCCATCTGATGTTGAGTACCCCCCCGTCGACAGTGTTGTGAACGCGTGATTGATCGCATCAAAGATGCCCATGCCTGCAAACAGATAGCTAATGATGCATAAGCCAGTCAGAACCAGATAAACCGCCACGATGTTTTTCGCGACTGTTTTCGCTCGTGGGCTACTTTTATCTGACCAATCGGATGATTCAGTTTGGAACAGGCGCATACCACCAACGTTGAGCATTGGTAGAACCGCTACCGCCATCACGATAAAGCCGATACCGCCTAACCATTGCAGTATTGAACGCCACAACAGAATGCTTGGTGCCATGCTGTCTAAGCCGCTTAATACGGTTGAACCCGTCGTGGTGATACCTGACATGGTTTCGAAGTAGGCGTCCGTAAAGCTGATGTGATTAATGAAGACAAACGGCAGTGCAGCAAAGGCACTGGCAATCGTCCAGACCAGAGAGGTGATCAGGAACATGTCCCGCACCCCAAGTCGGAACTTAGCGGAGCGGCCTAAACTCAAGCAGATGAACGCCACAATGTGCGTGATCACTACCGATTGACCAAACTCGAGGAAGCCACCGGTGCCTGTGAAAAAGGCAACCAATGTAGGGATGTACATGAAAAGGGCGAGTTTTGATAACACTAACCCTATCACTAATAATATCGGACGAAAGTTGACCATAGCTTAATAGACCATCGCTTTGAGCCGGAGCGTCGTTCTCACAAGAAGAAAGCTGCGAGAAGAAGCTTACGAGAACAAGGCTATAAGAAGAACGGGCTCGGTTGGAATAGAGACTCAACATCAGGTACGTATTTCTTGTCCACTAGGAACATCACTACGTGGTCATCTTGTTCGATTACGGTTCTATCGTGCGCGATAAGCACCTCTTCTCCGCGAACAATCGCACCAATGGTGGTACCCGGTGGCAGTTTGATGTCGCCAATCGCTCGGCCAACAACCTTAGAGGTGGTTTCGTCACCGTGAGCAATCGCTTCGATCGCCTCTGCAGCGCCGCGACGTAGAGATGATACGTTTACAATATCAGCACGACGAACGTGGGTAAGCAGCGCAGAAATGGTCGCTTGCTGTGGCGAGATAGCAATATCAATCACACCACCCTGAACAAGGTCTACGTAAGCACCACGCTGAATCAGTACCATTACCTTCTTGGCGCCCATTCGCTTCGCCAGCATTGCTGACATGATGTTGGTTTCATCTTCATTGGTTAGAGCGATGAACACATCTACCTGATCGATGTTCTCTTCGGTCAGCAGTTCTTGGTCGGCAGCATCACCACAGAATACGATGGTGTTTTCTAATTCTTCAGATAGCTTCTCAGCGCGAGTGTAGCTGCGTTCGATAAGCTTGATGCTGTAGCTCTGCTCAAGGCGTTTCGCCAAGCTTGCACCAATGTTACCACCACCGACAATCATGATGCGGCGGTACGGCTTCTCTAGGCGCTGTAGCTCACTCATTACTGAGCGGATGTGGTTACTTGCTGCCACAAAGAAAACCTCATCATCGGCTTCAATGATGGTGGTGCCTTGTGGGCGAATAGGGCGACCTTGACGGAAGATAGCGGCTACACGAGTATCAATGTGCGGCATGTGTTCACGCAAAGCAGACAGTGCGTTACCAACCAATGGTCCACCGTAGTAAGCTTTTACTGCGACTAGGCTAACCTTCTGTTCAGCAAAGCTCACAACCTGTAGTGCACCTGGGTATTGAATCAAGCGCTCGATGTAGCTGGTGACGAGTTCTTCGGGTGCAATCAGGTGATCGACTGGGATTGCACCTGATTTGAAGAGTGCTTCTTTCTCTTCTAAATACTGTGGAGAGCGGATACGGGCAATTCGGTTTGGCGTATTAAACAGAGAGAAGGCAACCTGACATGCGGCCATGTTGGTTTCATCCATGTTGGTTACGGCAACCAACATGTCGGCATCTTGCGCGCCCGCTTCACGTAGTGTGTTCGGGTGGCTGGCATAACCGTTTACAACCCTAAGGTCGTATTTGTCCTGAAGTTCACGAAGTCGGTCGGCATTGCGGTCGACGATTGTGATGTCATTGTTTTCACCCACTAGGTTTTCAGCAAGGGTACCGCCAACTTGTCCAGCACCTAGAATAATGATCTTCATAGCCTTTCTCTTATTTTTTGCCGTTGTAATTCTAGTGCTCTTATTTCGCTTTGATAATGCACTAGAAAGAAACAGCGGCTAAGAAATAAATTCTTAGCCGCTGTTAGTTGTTATGCCTGTTTTACTAGAACTGCGTAGTAGAAGCCATCCATATCTTCTTCACCAGGCAGTATTTGACGCCCCGGTTTTTCGATATCAGACCCAACCAGCGTTGCGTTCTCGGTGCGCTCTAAGAATGCTTTCACTTGCAGCACATTTTCTTGCGGCGCGATAGAACATGTCGCATAAACCATGGTGCCGCCTTCTTTTAGCTGGCGCCACATTGCATCCAAAATCTCACTTTGCAGCTCTGCTAGTGCATCAATATCAGATGCACGGCGTAGCCACTTAATGTCAGGGTGACGGCGGATTACACCCGTCGCTGAACACGGAGCATCAAGTAGGATGCGGTCAAACTGACTGCCTGTCCACCACTCTTCAGGGTAGCGAGCATCACCACAGATTACGTCAGCACGTAGTTGTAGGCGTTCAAGGTTATCGTAAACGCGGTCTAGGCGTTTAATATCACTGTCGATTGCAACCACTTCAGTGTCTTGAGTATGTTCAAGAATGTGTGCAGTTTTACCACCAGGTGCTGCGCAGCAGTCTAGGATTAGCTCACCATCTTTTGGTGTTAGGAAATCAACGGAAAGCTGAGCTGCAGCATCTTGCACCGATACCCAGCCTCTGTCGAAGCCAGGAAGCAAAGTAACGTCACAAGGTGAGGCTAATTTTATGGCATCAGCTGCTTCAGGGTGCAGTGTGTATTCAATGTTTTCGTTTTTAAGCAGTTCAACATACTCGTCACGAGTGTGGTGTTGGCGGTTTACGCGCAGCCACATTGGTGCCTTGCTGTTGTTTGCTTCAACTAATTGCTCCCACTGATCTGGGTAGCTTTCTTGAAGCATTTTTAGGATCCAGCTTGGATGGCTGTATTTGCCCGCATTGTGGCTAACGGCTTTCTCATCTAGCTCTTCTTGATCGCGCAGGTAGCTGCGAAGTACTGCGTTGATCAAACCACTCAGGCTTGGGCCGCGCAGTGTTTTGGTTGCTTCAACTGTTTCAGCAACGGCAGCATGCGAAGGAATGCGCATAAAGCTCAACTGGTAAATGCCTACTAAGATCAGATGGTGGAATACACGCTTTTTACCTTTAAGCGAGTTTTCCATCAGTTCGTTAGCGATTGACTCTAAGCGAGGCAGGTAACGAAGTGCGCCGTAGCAAATCTCTTGCAATAGAGCATGGTCTCGCGGACGGATCGTTTTTTGAGCCGCAGGGAGAGCGTGTGAAAGAGAGTGGCCTTTATCGACAACTTGGAATAGGACATTTGCAGCAGCAGCGCGAACATTCATGAGGGGTACCGAATATTTATTTGAATACATGAGGGCATCTCTGCCCTCGTAAAGGTTTTCTAAACTGTGTTTTTACAAGCTACACGTTTTAAAGTACATATTGAGTAGCTTTAAAGCGGTTAAGAAAGTTGAGTACCAACTTCAAACCAGCTTGCACGTGAGTTCAAGATATCTTGAACTGACATGGCTTTTTTACCTGGAACTTGTAACTGTTCCAATACTAGTACTTTGTCGCCAGTCGCAACATAAATACCAGTCTTATCTGCTTTGATGATTGAGCCAGCTGGCGCAGATGTCGATTCTTCATCAACACGCGTTTGCCAAACTTTAATGCTTTTTTCATCATTAGAGCTGCTATCAACAATCGCAAAGTGACTTATTGGCCACGGGTTGAAAGCGCGCACACAACGTTCGATGTGTTCTGCACTGTCATTCCAATCAATTTTAGCTTCTTCTTTGCTCAGCTTCTTCGCGTAGTTAGCAAGTTCGTCGTCTTGCTTCTCAGCTACGGCTTTACCAGAAGCGATGTCGGCTAAGCACTCAACAAGCGCATCAGGGCCAAGCTCTGCTAACTTGTTGTACATTGACGCGCTGGTGTCTGTAGCTTCGATAGGCAGTGTTACTATGCTTAGCATGTCACCAGTATCAAGGCCGATATCCATCTGCATGATCGTCACGCCTGTCTCTTTATCACCTGCCCAGATAGAGCGTTGTATAGGAGCAGCACCACGCCAGCGCGGTAAGATAGAACCATGTACGTTGATACAACCTAAGCGAGGCGTATCTAATACTGCTTGTGGTAACAGCATGCCGTAAGCGACAACAACCATGATGTCAGCATCTAAATCAGCTAGTTCTTGCTTAGCTTCATCTGACTTGAAGTTTTCTGGCTGGTAAACCGGAATGCCGTGCTCTAATGCAAGTTGTTTTACTGGTGGTGCAGACAGTTTTTTCCCTCGACCAGCTGGGCGATCTGGGTTGGTGTAAACTGCAATAACTTCATGCTCCGAAGACAACAACGCCGCCAAATGAAGGGCGGCGAAATCCGGAGTACCTGCGAAGACAATTCTTAAAGATTGACCCAAGGTAGACTTCCTTCTTAATTTAGTAATAGCAGCGGTTATTAACCTTGTTTCTCGTTGAAACGTTTAATCTTCGCTAGCTTATCTTGAATACGTTTGCGCTTTAGTGGCGATAGGTAATCAACAAACAACTTGCCTTCTAGGTGGTCAAGTTCGTGCTGAACACAGATAGCCAGAAGGTCGTCAGCGTCGAATGTGAATTCGTTGCCTTCACGGTCTAATGCTTTAACCGTTACTTCTGCAGCGCGAGGTACTAGAGCTCGAGCGCCTGGTACAGATAGACAGCCTTCTTCGATACCATCTTCGCCACGTTTGTCGGTAATTTCAGGGTTGATCAGAACCATAGGCTCGTCACGTGTTTCTGAAATATCGATAACAACGATGCGCTGGTGGAAATCTACTTGCGTTGCAGCAAGGCCGATACCTTCTTCGTCGTACATGGTTTCAATCATGTCATCAACGAACTTTTGAATCTCTGGGGTAACTTCTTTTACCGGTTTCGCCACGGTACGTAGACGATCATCTGGTAATGTTAATACTTGTAATACAGACATATACACTCGAAATATTGAACTGTGCCGAAACAGCTTAAACCTTGTTGGCTCAATTCTAGACATTTTAGAGGTCAAATGACAGCATCCTGAAGGTAATTCTCTAATCAGATGTCATATATTCAGACCAAGGAACCTAGGTCATGCGTCATTTTTTCCCCGCTTTATCTCTTATTTGTGCCTCGCTTTCGTTCGCCACTATGGCTGAAAATAGTGAACAACCTTTAACCATTAAACAAGGCGCACCCGAAGCGTATGTGGTGGTGAAGGGCGATACTTTGTGGGATATCTCCGCGATGTATCTTGATAGCCCATGGCTGTGGCCGAGGTTGTGGCAGGTCAATCCTGAGATAGAAAACCCTCATCTTATTTACCCCGGAGATAAATTGTCTCTGGTTTGGATTAATGGCGAGCCTGTATTGAGCCTCAAACCCGTCATCAAGCTAAGCCCTAAGATTCGTGTCTCTGAGAAGAAAGCAGTACCTACCGTGAATGAAGGGCTTGTTTTGCCGTATCTACAATCTGATCGCTTGGTTGAGCAGCAAGATATTCAATCTGCTCAACGAGTGTTGGGGACAAGTGATGGTAAACGTTTCTTATCGGGTGAAGACCGACTATTTATCTCGGGTAATCAGCAACATCAAAAGTGGGGTATCTATCGCGCTGTTGAAACTTACCAGCGACAGCAACCTCAAGCGAGTATGACTTCTTTGCGTTTGGTCGCCACGGCGCGCTTGAAAGAGGTGGATGCTGAGTTCAGTAGTTTGCAAATAGAGACTCAACTGCAAGAGGTACTGCTCAACGACCTCGTGTTACCAGAACTTGGCGTTGGTCAGGTGAAGCTCTCAACCACGTTTTATCCTGTGCCTAGTGCTGCGGGTCAGTTTGCTAATATCTTGGGTTCGTTAGATGGCAGCCAATACAGTGCAAAGAATCAGGTCGTGGTTATTAACAAAGGCTCGCAAGATAATCTTCGCCAAGGCTCTATGTTTACGCTCAGCGAAAGCGGCGCGGTGGTGTTTGGTAAGCAAGGCGAATACAGCTATAAAGAGTCGGCGGCGAGCGATAAGGTGCAGTTGCCAAGTACTTCACTCGGTAGTTTGATGGTCATTCGTCCTTATGAGTATTTTAGCTTGGCCTTGATCACTCAGAGCTCTAAGCCTGTTAGCAATGACATTCTGGCGGTATCGCCTTTGGACCTTGCTTTGGCGGAAGAGCTTAAGGGTACCGAGTGAATGAGCAACAACTGAGCGCTTGGCTAACTCTAAGTTTTGTACCGCAATTGGGTGGCAAGCGCCTTTCTCGTCTGCTGAGCATTGATTCCCCTTCTAATATTATTGGTTACTCAAGCCAGCAACTGCAAGCGATTGGCTTGTCAGCTAAGCAAACCTCCTATTTAAGAGAGCAAGCCCCAAGAGAAGTAGAGGCTTGCCTAGCGTGGCAAGCAAGACAACCCAACCATCACATCATTACCCCGAATTGCTCACATTATCCCAAACTGCTGAATGAGACCGCCTCTGCACCAAGTGTTCTTTTCGTTAAAGGTCACGTTGAGAAACTGATTGAGCCTCAAATCGCAATGGTTGGCAGTCGTAATGCCAGTATCGAAGGGCTGCAGACAGCGAAGTCCTTCGCCAAAGAGTTCGTCCAAAATGGTTTGATTGTCACCAGTGGCTTAGCGTTGGGTATTGACGGCTATGCTCATGATGGTGCTCTAGATAAAGGAGGGGAAACTTTCGCGGTTTTAGGCTCTGGCTTAGATTCCATTTACCCTGCGCGGCACAGAAACTTAGCCGATAGAATCTGCGAAAATGGTGCGCTGATTTCAGAGTTTCGCCCAAGTGCCAAACCACGACCTGAACATTTCCCTCGCCGTAACCGTATTATAAGTGGGTTATCGCTCGGAACCTTGGTAGTTGAAGCGGCTGAGAAGAGCGGCTCTTTGATTACAGCTCGCTATGCCATGGAGCAAGGCCGAGAAGTGTTTGCGCTGCCTGGTTCAATTCATAGCCCTACCAGCCGTGGCGGCAATAGCTTAATTAAAGCTGGTGCATGTTTGGTGCAAAATGCTCAAGATGTTCTGATCGAAATAAAGAGTCTGTTAGACTGGTCTATAGATCAGCAGCCCAGTTTGTTCGAGCCTACGTCGAATGAGGGTGAAAATGAACAATTGCCATTTCCACAGCTGTTAGCTAACGTAGGATTAGAGGCGACACCCGTTGATATTTTGGCACAGAGAACCCATATACCTGTGCATGAGGTCATGATGCAGCTTTTAGAGCTTGAGCTCTCAGGGCATGTTGTTGCAGTTTCCGGTGGCTATATTCGAAAGGGGAGAGGCTAAGCTATGATGATGGACATACTGATGTACTTGTTTGAAACCTACATCCATAGCGATTCTGAATTGCAGGTGGATCAAGATGAGCTGGAAGATGAGCTTCTTCGAGCAGGGTTTCACCAAGATGATATTTATAAGGCCCTCCATTGGTTAGAAGATCTTGCTGCATTGCAAGATACCGAGAACCAAGCGGCGATTAGTGTGTGTTCCAATACCTCGATGCGTATTTATACCAGTCGAGAGATTTCACGTATTAATATGGAGTGTCGAGGCTTCTTATTGTTCCTTGAGCAGATCAACGTGCTTACGACAGAGATTCGTGAAATGGTGATTGATCGTGTGATGGGGCTTGAGACCAACGAATTTGAATTGGATGATCTGAAATGGATTATCTTAATGGTGCTATTTAATGTGCCGGGTAATGAAAGTGCTTACACGCAAATGGAAGAGCTGTTGTACACCAAAGAGCAAGGTATCTTGCATTAATACAGGCTTGTCATGAGTAGTAAGATTGATAATCAGCTTTTTTCAGCACATGAACATGCGTTAGAGCATGAACCATGTCCACAGTGTGGTGGGGAGCTTCAGCTTCGCCATGGTAAGCACGGCCCATTTTTAGGCTGTAAGCAGTATCCGAGCTGTGATTACATCAAGCCTTTGCATCAAAACGATGGACACGTGGTGAAAGAGCTGGGTGTGCCATGTCCTAAATGCCAAAACGAATTGGTATTAAGGCAAGGCCGCTTTGGGATGTTCATTGGTTGTAGTAGCTACCCAACGTGTAATCACATCGAATCTTTGGATCAACCAAAAGAACAACCAGAAGAGCAGCCACTTGTTGCTTGTCCTGAGTGTGGCAGAGGCCATTTGGTTGAGCGTAAATCTCGCTATGGCAAAACCTTCTATGCTTGTGATAACTACCCAAAGTGTAAGTTTGCAGTAAACCAACCACCTATTATCGGTCGTTGTGAAGAGTGTCAGTTCCCGTTGTTACTTGAGAAGAAAACAGCCAATGGAATCAAGAAACAATGTGCTGATCGCAAGTGTCACCACATTCAATCTCAATAACCTGATGTTATAGACAAAAAAACGGCGCTCACTGAGCGCCGTTTCTATATCCAATAAACGTTCTATATTCATCAAGCAATGTAGACTTACTTCATCTGCTCAGCAAATTCATGCACAGCAGGGTAGGCTTGCTTATCGAGAATGTCTGCCAGTGAGCATAACGCTCTTTGCAGCTCTGCGTTGTAGTCAGCGCTCACGTTAATGTGGCCCATCTTACGACCTGCACGCTTCTCTTTACCATACCAATGAACATGACAGCCACCTTGAGCAAGAATTGCTTCAGGTAGGGTATCTTCGCCAAGGATGTTGATCATTGCGGTTGGGCGAATCAGTTTGGTGCTGCCTAGTGGCATCCCACATACGGCACGTAGGTGGTTCTCAAACTGACAAGTTTCAGCGCCTTGCTGCGTCCAGTGGCCAGAGTTATGAACACGTGGTGCAATCTCGTTAACCAGCAGTGAACCTTGAACATCAAAGAACTCTAGCGCGAGCACACCAACGTAATCTAAGCGTTCAGCAATGGCAGTGAACATGGTTTTCGCTTGCTCTTGCAGTTCAATGTCATCAATCGCTGTCGATAAGCTCAACACGCCATCGGTGTGAACATTTTCAGCCAGTGGGTACACTTGAATCTCACCATTGGCGCCACGAGCACCCACCAGTGATACTTCGCGGTCAAACGGGACAAACTCTTCAGCAACAATGGCTTGGTTGTCTGTTGCTGCGATGCACTCAGCCATTTCTGTCCAAGTCGCGTCAACGTTATCTAATGTCTTTAAGCGCCATTGACCTTTGCCATCGTAGCCGCCAAGTGTGCTCTTCAATACCATTGGTAAGCCAACGTGAGCGATCGCAGCGTCAAAGTCTTCGCGAGAGTTAATCACGTAGTACTTAGCATTTTTCACGCTTGCTTCGTCTAACAGGATTTTTTCAAGGCGACGGTCACCGCCAGCTTTGATTGCTTCTGTTGTCGGTAAGAACTTACCGCTGCGCTCACATACCTCAAGAACATCGTGAGGGATATGTTCGAATTCAGCAGTAATGACGTCCGCACGCTCAATCGCATTGTCTAAGCCGTTGCCTAGAATCGCTTGCGTTAATGGATGAACAATATTTTTGCTGCCAACATCAAAAGCAGAAATTTCAATATTCAGCGGTGCCCCAGCTAGGGACATCATGCGAGCAAGTTGGCCCGCGCCTAACACAAGAACATGCATGGGAATTAGTCCTCTGCAGGGTTTGGATTAGCAAGAACCGTTTCTGTTTGCTCAGAGCGGAACGCTTCTACTTTCGCCATCACTTCTTCATTGTGTGTACCAATGATTTGAGCGGCTAGGATGCCTGCATTGGCTGCGCCAGCTTCACCGATAGCCAGAGTACCTACCGCGATACCTTTTGGCATTTGTACGATAGAAAGCAGTGAGTCCATGCCTTTCAGTGCTTTAGACTGAACAGGAACACCTAAAACAGGTACGCTTGTGAAAGCTGCAGCTATGCCCGGAAGATGCGCAGCACCGCCAGCACCAGCAATAATCACTTTAATACCGCGCTCTTTCGCACTGGTTGCGTAGTCAGCAAGCAACTGAGGTGTGCGGTGAGCAGAAACCACTTTTGTTTCGTACGCCACGCCAAACTGATCCAACATTTCTGCAGCTAGCTTCATTGTTGGCCAATCAGATTTAGAACCCATGATAATACCGACAGTCATCTCAAACTCCTTCAGGTACGATTTAATTAGTGATTAGATATTTTGCGCGCATTATACGGGTAAAATTGCTTAAGGAAAACGTTTGCGTCAGTCTAAGTTGTTAATTGATACATTTTATAAACAAATAGCTTTAGTCACAGTGAATGATAATTTGTACACTTAGCGAGTTCGATAACAGAATTAATGAGGCAACCCTTGGATAACTTTCAACATACTTTGCAGGCATTACAACAAGGTGAAGTCATTGCTTACCCGACTGAAGGCGTTTTTGGGGTCGGTTGTGATCCCGATAATCCACAAGCCATTAAGAAATTGCTCGATTTAAAACAGCGGCCGATGGAGAAAGGGTTGATCCTAATTGCTGCGAGTTACGAGCAGTTGCTGCCCTATATTGACGAAAGCCAGTTGACGGAAGCGCAGTTAGCGACCGTAAAAGCAACATGGCCGGGACCAGTGACTTGGATAATGCCAACCAGCAGTAAAGTAACTGACTGGGTCAGTGGCCAATTTGAATCCATCGCGGTGCGAGTGACGGATCACCCTTTAGTTCAAAGAATGTGTAATGAATTCGGTAAGCCGTTAACCTCGACCAGTGCTAACCTGACAGGTGAACCGCCTTGTATGACGACTGAAGAAGTTCAACAGCAACTGGGTCAACATTTGGTGGCTATTCTCGAAGGTCAAACGGGTGGTCGTGAGAAGCCAAGCGAAATTAGAGATGCAAAAACGTCGAAAATATTAAGACAGGGTTAAACCCTGCAAAGGAAGAAAGATGTCAGCAATTGATAAAGAAGCAGTAAAACAGTTTTTACTGAGCCTACAAGATTCGATTTGCCAGCAGCTTGAGCAAGCTGATGGCACTGCACTGTTTGAAGAAGATGCATGGGAGCGTGAACCTGGCGAACGCCTTGGTGGCGGTGGTCGAACTCGTGTGATGACCAACGGTGCGGTATTTGAGCAAGGTGGGGTTAACTTCTCTCACGTAGCGGGTAAGGCGATGCCTGCCTCAGCCACAGCTCACCGCCCTGAATTAGCTGGACGTAAGTTTGAGGCGATGGGTGTCTCATTAGTTATCCACCCTAAAAACCCATACATCCCGACCTCACACGCCAACGTTCGATTCTTTATTGCGGAAAAAGAGGGGGAAGACCCGATTTGGTGGTTTGGTGGTGGTTTTGACTTAACGCCATTTTATCCTTTCGATGAAGACTGCCAATCTTGGCATCAAACCGCTAAAGATCTTTGTGCGCCGTTTGGTGATGATGTTTATCAAGAACATAAAGAGTGGTGTGATAAATACTTCTACCTGCCTCACCGAGACGAAACACGCGGTGTGGGTGGTCTGTTTTTTGATGATCTTAATGAGTGGGGTTTCGATAAGAGCTTTGCTTATATGCAGGCTGTCGGTGAAGGCTTTGCAGCCGCCTATCTACCCATTGTAGAACGACGTAAAGAGACGTCTTACGGCGAGCGCGAGCGTGACTTCCAACTTTATCGTCGTGGTCGCTATGTTGAATTTAACCTAGTTTACGACCGTGGCACCTTATTTGGTCTACAAAGCGGTGGTCGCACAGAGTCTATATTAATGTCGATGCCGCCATTGGCTCGCTGGGAATACCGCTACGAACCACAAGCGGGTTCACCGGAAGCTCTGCTTTATAGCGACTACCTCAAGCCTCGAGTTTGGTAGTTCTTCCTTCCTTATAGGGATAGTGATAGGGTCATCTATATAGATGACCCTTTTTTATTTCTGTTAGGTAAGGATATGACACAGCAAGTAGATCGTTATGCCGTTTTCGGTAACCCTATTGGGCAAAGCAAATCGCCATTCATTCACACATTATTTGCTCGCCAAACCAGCCAACAACTTACCTATACAGCACTCCAGCCAGAACAAGGTGAATTCATCATTGCTGCTCAAGCTTTTTTTAGTGAAGGTGGTAGAGGGTGTAATGTCACAGCGCCATTTAAAGAAGATGCTTATCAGTTCGCTAATCGCCTGACTGAAAGGGCTGAACTAGCAGGTGCTGTAAACACACTTAAGAAGCTCGATGATGGAGAGATCATTGGTGATAACACCGATGGTGAGGGTTTAGTTCAAGACCTTCTTCAACATCAAGTTATGCTCGAAGGGGCTCGCGTTCTTCTGCTTGGCGCTGGTGGTGCTGCAAGAGGAGTGATTCAACCTCTTCTCGACCAAAAGCCACAACAGTTGGTAGTCGCTAACCGAACCAGTTCAAAGGCAGAACTATTGGCTGAGATGTTTTCGTCGCATGGAAATATCAAAGGTATGGGGCTAAGTGATGTTAATGAAGGCTTTGATGTCATCATTAATTCGACCTCGTCTGGTTTAAGTGGTCAGCTTCCTGAAATTTCTGAGATTATCTTCAATTCGAATAGTGCCGTTTATGACATGGTTTATGGATCTGGAACGACGGTATTCAATCAATGGGCATTAGATAATGGTGTTCACGCTGCTTATGATGGTTTAGGCATGCTAGTGGGGCAGGCAGCAGAGAGCTTTATGCTATGGCGTGGTCTTCGTCCAGGAACAAAACAGATTTTAAGAGAACTACGTAAAAACCTAGAGATGTAATGAGGTATTTATAAAAATGAATCAATCAATTCTATTTCCTGATATCCAAGATTGGGATGAAGAAAATCAATCAATCATCTTCCCTGCACAGCAGTCTGGCGCACTGATTGAGTGTGTTATGTCTATTGAAGAGCTGTCTCGATTGGCAGGTAAAAATATAGAAGAAGGCGATCAAGCTTTAGTTATCTTTTCAGAGTTACGTTTCGATATTGAAGAGCTAGCTGAAGAGTTAATAGAAGAAGAGGAGTATGACTCCTCTAATCGGATTCAGATCAAAGTGTTTTAGACTGGCAACACAGAGTCTAGATAGTCGTTTTTATTCTGAACATAGTTGTCAGCTGACCTCTGTAAAAAGGCACGCTCTTTATCATTTAATGGGCGTGCTTGCTTTACTGGGCTTCCTACATATAGATAACCGCTTTCAAGTACCTTATTCGGTGGCACCAAGCTACCAGCACCAATCATCACATCTTCTTTAATAACCACGCCATCGAGCACGATAGCTCCCATACCAACAAGTACGCGATCTTCAATGGTGCAGCCATGCAGCATTACTTTATGCCCGATAGTGACATCATTACCTATTAGTAGAGGATAACCCTCTGGGTTTTCTGCATTCTTATGGGTGACGTGCAAAACGCTGCCGTCTTGGATATTCGTTCTATCTCCAATATGAATGTGGTTCACATCTCCTCGAGCTGCAACTAAAGGCCACACACTAGAGTCGTCACCGATTTTGATATCACCAACCAGTACCGAACTCGTATCTATATAGACACCTTGTCCAATCTGAGGGGATATTCCTTTATAACTGTGTATTGAACTCATAAATCCTCCTTTATATAGGCACCTTAAGCCCTTAATTAAGGGGAATACTAGTGAAAATGGGGTGTTTTGAACAAAAAACGCTCGAACAATCAAAAAAGTA
>NZ_JBGOOO010000019.1:38228-91872 GCF_041439695.1 Vibrio sp. FF266 | reverse complement strand
GATGTGTAGCTAGCCTACATGAGAAGCCGATAACGTAGTAGAAATGACCAGCAAACGCTGCCCGAAGGGTTCGAGCTGGGCGCCCCCGCAAAAAGCGTTTTACTCTTTGTTGAGGGAGATTTGCTTAGAGTGACTAGGCTACTTCCCCCTCGCCGCGATTATAACGCTTTTATCTCGAACAAAATTTAACCACGAAAGGTCAACACGCCCTAGGGAGTTTGAAAATACAATGCTCTTGCCCGTTCACTACCAAATGGAAAAGTTTATGAACAAGATAGTAAGTACGTTAGGAATCATGGCAACCGTTGCATACAGCGCAGCCATTTACGCTGATGAAGCAACATCAACCAATAGCTGGAACCAAATAGAACAGCAGGCAGAGGGACAAACTGTCTACTTTCACGCTTGGGGCGGAAGCCAAGAAATTAATCGTTACCTACAATGGGCAGGCAAGGAGTTACAAAGTGACTACGGTGTGACCTTAAAGCATGTAAAAGTAACCGACATTGCTGAAACGACTACTCGACTACTTGCAGAAAAAGCCGCAGGCAAGAACAGCGAAGGCAGTGTCGATATCGTTTGGATTAATGGTGAGAACTTCCGCTCGATGAAAGACAATGCGCTGTTATTTGGACCATTCACAGAATCACTTCCAAACTGGAAGTACGTTGATAAATCTTTACCAATTGATGTCGATTTCTCGGAGCCAACCGAAGGCTTAGAAGCACCTTGGGGCGTCGGACAACTTGTGTTCATCCACGACCAAGAGACACTAAACAATCCGCCACAATCGTTTTCAGAGATGTTGAGCTACGCTCAAGCTTTCCCTAACCGCTTAAGCTACCCTCGCCCACCTGAATTTCATGGCACCAGCTTCATCAAGTCTCTACTGATTGAGCTAACAGACAACAACCCTGCACTGGCTCAACCTGTTTCGGAAGACAACTTCCAAGAAGTTACTGCACCACTTTGGGCTTACTTAGATAAATTCCATAAAGTGGCATGGCGCGGTGGTAAACAATTCCCAGCGGGCACATCGGAAAGTATCCAACTTCTGGATGATGGTCAGCTCGATTTAGCGATTACCTTTAACCCAAATTCTGTCTATTCAGCACAATCAAGTGGCCGCCTAGCTGAAACTACCAAGGCCTATGCTCTAGAAAGCGGTGCTCTGTCTAACATTCACTTCCTTGCGATTCCTTGGAATGCTAATGCAAGTGCTGGCGCTCAGGTAACCATCAACTTCTTGTTGAGCCCAGAAGCACAATCGCGCAAAGGCGACCTCAATGTTTGGGGTGATCCTTCTGTATTAAGCAGCAAGTACCTGACTGGTAGCGCTAAGAATACTCAACAATTTAAATCGATTGATGAACCACACCCAAGCTGGCAAAACGCGCTCGAGAAAGAGTGGCTTAAGCGATACGGTAACTAAAATTCATGCTACGCGCTCTATATTATGTTGTTATAGCTGTGTGCATTATCCCTACGATTCCTGGGGTAGCGGGAGTAGTGGCCTCGTCACTGAGTTTCATCCCGCCCCTAGGTTTAGAGGAACCAACACTCAACGGTTTTAACCAAGTCTTTCAATGGGAAGGGGCTTGGCACTCTATTGGTTTGAGCCTAGGTTCAGCGGTCGCCAGCAGCTACATTGCCTGCTTCCTGACCTTTTGTATTCTTCAGGCTTCTTGGGGAAACAAGTATTGGAGAAAGATTGAGCTAACGCTATCGCCAATGCTTGCCATTCCGCATGTGGCTTTCGCTATCGGCTTTGCTTTTCTGTTTAGCCCAACAGGGCTTGGCGCAAGAGCCGTGCATCACTTACTTGGTGAATCGGCTACAAGCTCTGAATTGGCTTTGCTGATAAAAGATCCTTACGCGTTTGGCCTAATCATTATGCTCGCACTCAAAGAAGTGCCCTTCTTATTGCTGATGAGCATTTCGATACTTCAACAAATCGATGTTGAACGCATCACTAAGGTCAGTGCCTCTCTGGGTTATAGCCGTGCTCAGATCTGGTGGAAGTGTATTTTCCCACAATGGTTTACCAAGCTTCGCTTCCCTATGTTGGCGGTGCTTGCTTACAGCGTATCGGTTGTCGACATCGCTCTGATCATTGGCCCAACCAATCCGCCGACCTTTGCCGTTTTGGTATGGCAATGGTTTAACGACCCAGACCTTAATCTATTGCCACGAGCTGCCGCTGGCGCCATCGTTTTATTCGGTTTAGCTTCGTTGATCATCGCCCTAGCGCGTCTAATCGAATGGGCAATTCTCAAGTACTTTAGAACTTGGCAATATTCAGGAAGAACAGGTATTAACCTTCCAGGAAAAACGATCTTCGCAGTGCTTGCTGCATTGTCACTACTGATCATTCCACTAATGGGGATTTGGAGTGTTGCCCAACGTTGGCGTTTCCCTGATTTACTTCCAAGTCGCTACAGCAAGCGTTTCTGGGAGTTTGAGTGGGATGGCATCATGAGCACCGTCGGGCAAAGCTTGTGGATTGGCCTTATTGCCGCTTCCGTTGCTTTATTACTCGCGCTGGTAGCTCATGAGTACCGAATCAAATACAAGTGGCAAGTTCCGGGCTTTATTATCGCGATTCCCATGTTGATACCTCAACTCTCGGTATTGTTCGGCATGCAAGTGACCACGCTTTATATCGGCAGCAGCGCCTATGAATTTTGGGTAATTTGGGCGCATGTTTTCTTTGCTTTCCCGTTTGTGTATCTGTCTTTGGATGGCCCTTGGAAAAGCTTCAATGACGGCCTGATAAAAGCCTCGTTGAGCTTGGGTAAATCGCCATTTCAAAGCTGGTACTCCATCAAGCTGCCTATCTTGTTACCCGCTATTGCCTTTGCTTGGGCGGTCGGGATCAGCGTAAGTTTGGCTCAGTACTTACCCACCTTGATGCTCGGCGCGGGCCGTATTAGCACAATCACCACAGAAGCCGTTGCCCTTACCAGTGGTTTCGACCGCAGAGTGACAGCTATCTATGCCATTTGGCAGGCCCTATTGCCTCTGTTCTTTTTCTCTTTAGCGATATTAGTCAGCCGACTTCAACTCAGATATCGCCGTCTTACTTTTAAAGGTTTTCTAACGAATGAGTCTGCACCTCAACGACCTCGCCATCCGTAAAAACGATGGTGTATCGCTGTTTTCAGCGCTAAACGTAACATTAGAATCAGGCCAAGTATTGGCTTTGATGGGGCCGAGCGGCTGCGGAAAATCGACCTTGTTGGACGCCGTAGCTGGGCACTTAAATGATGAGTTTTCGTATTCTGGCACCGTTATTTTGAACGACATTCAGCTGGATGACCTGCCTTCACATCAGCGTGAAGTCGGTATTCTTTTTCAAGATGACTTGTTGTTCCCTCACCTCAAGGTATGGGAAAACTTGGCGTTCTCTCTGCCTAATTCAATTAAGGGCTCCGCTCGTCAACAGCAAGCGATGGCTGCACTAAAAGACATAGAGCTAACTCACTTGGCAGAGTCTTTCCCGGATCAAATATCTGGCGGTCAACGTGCAAGAATCAGCTTAACTCGTATGTTATTGGCGAAGCCGAAGCTCGCCCTACTCGACGAACCGTTTAGTAAGTTAGACCAAGAGTTAAGAGCACAATTTCGCGATTGGGTCTTCGAACAGCTGACAAAAGCAAATATCCCAACATTAATGGTCACGCACGACGAAGCTGACGTACCTCAAGGGGCGCAAGTGCTGTCTTGGCCATGGAGGAGTCATCATGCTGGATAAGTACTCCATCAAGGTCATTAAGTGGCCATTAAACCAATCAGCTAAGTTGCTGAGTCAATTCGGTATCACGGCAAATCAAACCACCTTATTTGGCTTTCTGGTCGGGTGTTTAGCGTTTCCGGCGTTGGCATTTCAACATTACGAATGGGCGCTAGGCTTCATTGTGTTCAACCGAGTATGTGATGGGCTTGATGGGGCTTTGGCTCGAATCCAAGGCATTAGTGACGCTGGCGGTTTTCTCGACATCAGCCTCGATTTCCTTTTCTATTCGTTAATTCCTTTTGGCTTTGTTATTGCGAACCCAGAACACAACGCCATTGCCGGTGCGTTTTTGATCTTCTCTTTTATCGGTACTGGCAGCAGCTTTTTGGCGTTTGCCGTGATGGCAGGCAAACGAGGCATCGAAAACCCAGTCTATAAGCATAAGTCTCTGTACTACATGTCAGGGCTAACCGAAGGCACTGAAACCATCGCTTGTTTCATCGCGTTCTGTATTTGGCCTCAACACTTTGCTGTTATCGCCTACACCTTTGGCACCGCGTGCTGGCTAACTACGTTCATGCGAATTTACTTTGGATTCCAGACACTCAAGGATCAAACTAGCTAGGGTGTGCATTTCTCATAAATAAAAACGCCGCTCAAATGAGCGGCGTTTTTTCGTGTCAGTTTTTGAGGAATTAGGAGTTAAGACTTAAAAACCCAAAATGTAACTTACGAATAATTCATTTAATAAGCAGTTATTTAA
Source organism: Vibrio sp. FF266 (assembly GCF_041439695.1). Classification (NCBI taxonomy): domain Bacteria; kingdom Pseudomonadati; phylum Pseudomonadota; class Gammaproteobacteria; order Vibrionales; family Vibrionaceae; genus Vibrio; species Vibrio sp. FF266. Next base: position 87,373 of record NZ_JBGOOO010000019.1, on the reverse strand, counting down.
TAAGCAAAGCGAGTCTCTTCTTTAAATAAGCTAGCTATAACCTCTTGGTATTGCATAAGGTTAAACGTAGAGTTGTCATTGTTATATTTTTGTTGCTTGTTTGCTAGATATGGTTGAGACACTAACGACGTAACCAGCATCTGGTAATAATGAAAGTTTGACTCGTTACAGCCATCAACTAAATAAAGAAGATTTTCAAGAGTCTTATTGTAGGTGTAACCAAACTTAGACTCTTTAAGGCGTTGAACATTTTCGTAATTGTATGAACTTCCGCCAAAAGTGAATAGTAAAAAGATGTTAGGCGAAGCTTCCCAAAACTCGATAAGTTCAGAAAGTAAGTGTTGTAGTTGTATTCCATCCACTCTCTGATACTTTGAGAACTGATCTTGAAAACGACTTGTATGCTCTTCGATGAGCTGATCAAACAATTGCTCTTTGTTATTAAAGTAATAAAGAATTAACGCGGGGCTTACACCCGCAGACTTAGCAATAGACCGAATTGAAACTTTACTATAAGGCTGAGAAATAAATAGCTTTTCTGCTGAGCTCAAGATTTTTGTTCTTTTGTCATTTAGCATCAGATTGTATCCTCACCTATTTGTTTATATTACCCGCGCATTCTATAACTCAACCAAATAATCTCAACATGCCCATTTTTATATCAAACAAACTAAATGAATAAAAATATAAAAAATTTGGATTTTTTAGAAAATAGAGCAAAAAGCAACCAGCAAGATTGCCTTATTAAACAATAAGATAGGGAATTGACAAGCGATTGTAAGCGGTAAGTAAGAGAGTTCGAGCAGTATGTAAGCCAATGTAAGAGTGGCGCCCTATTAGAGCGCCACACGAAAAGCCTTTACTTTGCAGCTCAAGCTTTTATTTTATAGCTCAAACTTAAAGCTTTAGAAGAACCTTAACTGAGCTATCAACTAAAGAGTCATCGATATAAGCAATTTTGTTTGAAGAGCTAGCGACCATGTCTTTCGCTAAGCTTTCTTGACCTACAGCTTTAGGTGGTTGACCTTTACCCGTAAATACTCGCTTTGCCCAGTAAGCTTGAAGCTGTGCTTCTGTCTTCTTTGTAATTGCTTGGTGAAAAGTACCCTTAAGTGGGTGACCGTCTTCCAAGTCTACCGCTTCAATCTGTAGAGACTTTGCTTTACCTAGATACAGTTTTTTAACTGTTGAAGCGTCAAGCTCATTCATTGATGGGTTGCCAACAACAACCAAACCAGCGAAAGCGTTCATGCTGCTAAGAAGAGCAGCGGCTACCAATGCTTTTTTAAACATAATTCTCTTCCTTAAAATACCGCGTCAACTTTAACTGTGTACAAGATGTTGTCTTCGTTCTTGTAAGATGCGTTAACACCACCATTAGTTGAACCGAAGTTGGTTAGGTAGCTAACATCACCTTTCAGCGCGATATTAGGCATAAAGTCCCAACGAGTACCGATGCTGTAAGTTGTGCGTTGGATATTCATGTTGCTAGAGATAGCGGCTGCAGAGCCGAAAGCATATTTAGTAGCAGCACTTGGGTTCTTAACCATGTTTACGTATTGACGTTTAACCTGGTTGTTACGTTCTGCATCGTCTGTCGATTCCATGTGCGTTACAGTTACGTAAGGCGTGAATTCGTTCACACGGTAAGCCGTTGTCAGGTAAGCAGAATCTACATCGTGATAGAAACCTTCAACCGTTGTACGAGTAACTTCTGAAACTAGCGATAGGTTACCGTTGTCGTATCGACCACCAACACCGTAGAACTTCGCTTTCTCATCGTTAAACGTTGTGTTTAAAATAGGTGGCTTATTCTTAACGTTCCAGTTTGTTGTTGAGCTTACCACTGCTTGAGCGTAAACCGTACGTAAAGTCCAAGTGTCGTCTGTCCAGTTGATCACACCACCAGCGATGTCATCAAACTGCGTATCAGCATTGTAGCTATGCTTAGACGCTGAAAGCTTTTGTGAACCTACGAAACCTTGGAATGATACAGTGCTGTCGTCTAACTCAACGTCATAGATGAAATCACCACCAGTAAGTGACGTAAGAACCACAGAACCATAAACTTCACTAGGAACGCGAACGCTTGTTTGAGCGTAACCCACTTCTAGGTAGTCAGAGTACATGAACAGAGGAAGACGTAGCTTACCGCCACGGACTGTCAAATTTGGTGTTACTTTATGGCTTAGAAATGCCCACTCAACATCCGGTGTCCAGTTTTCTTTCTTGTTACCGCGAGCAACCATTTGCACTACAGCTGAAGTAGAGTCGTTAACTTCAAACTCACCTTGCAAACCAATTAGAGAACCTTCATCAAAGCGTACTTTGTTTTGTGACTTCATGAAACCATGGCTATTGTTACCAAGTTGCATGTTCAAAGACGCAAAACCATTGAAGCTAAATTTATCAGCGACTGAATTTAGTTCTTTTGCTTCAAGAATAGCGACCTTGTTCTCAAGCTCAGCCAATTTTTGCTCATCTGTAGCGTGTGCAGCGAATGAAGTCGCAAGTGCTACCGCTAACGGCAATAAGCGAAAAGAGGAGTTAGTCATTGTTGTTCTCCGTTATACTTTAAATTGTGATGTTGATTTACTCAGCTCTGTAACGATGCCACTCAGTTGGTGACTTAGAGCTTCGAGTTGATCTGTCGACTGAGACACTTGATGAGAGCACTGTCTAAAATCATCCATATGGGTGTGGATTTGTTTTGAAGCACGAGCTTGATGCTCTGTAGTACTTGCAATTTGTTTGTTGAGCTCGGTAATTTCTTCTACCTGGCCACTAATTTCTAATAGATAGTCACCCGCGTTTTGCGCGTCTCCAACCGCCTGTGACGAGCTCGCTAAGCCTTGGTCCATAGCGCCAACAGCAGCGTTAGAGCCGGACTTAAGGTCGACCAACAAGGCATTAATTTCTGTTGCGGATTGTTGAGTATTGTTCGCTAACACGCGCACTTCGTCGGACACAACAGCAAAGCCTCGGCCATGTTCACCAGCTCGCGCAGCTTCAATTGCAGCATTTAGTGCTAACAAATTCGTTTGCTCAGCGACACTTTGTATTGTGTTTAGTATTGAGCCAACATTGCTTGCATTCTGATCGAGTTCTTTCAACTTACAGGCCGTATCACGGATGTTTGTCGCAAGCTCTTCAATTTCTTTACTCGTTTTAAGAACCACTTGTGTTCCTGTTTGAGCACTAGAATTGGCTTTTTGAGCTTGAGAATCTGCATGCGATGCAAAGTTAACAACTTGTTCTATGAGGTCGATGATGTTATTGACCGCCTCGGTAACCTCTTCGATGTGATCACGTTGAGTGCTATTTAGAGCCAAGGTTTGATTCGACTCGCTACGAATCTTGTCGCTGACAACCTCAAGCTCGTGTCCAATGCTTAACGTACTCGCGATAATGCCTTGTAGCTTTTCAATGAATTGATTGAAACTCTCAACAAGCGTTGATATCTCATCTTTTCCTGCGTAGTCGATGCGTACCGTTAAGTCACCATCCCCAGTCGCAATCGCCTTCATCTTTTCTGTCACAAGCAATATTGAGCTAATAACCGATTTGAATATTGCGTAACCAACCGAAATCACAGAGATCAAAAAGAACACACCTAACCAAATAGATTGATTCGCAGCGTCGTTTGCGGCTTTTTCAGAGTGCAAGATAGTGTCTACGACCTTCTGACTCGCGGATGCACGTAACGTCTCGCTTAACGCAACTAATGAATCATATTCAGTGCTAAGTTGGTTCGCTCTGGAGGTCAGGCTCTCGAAAGAGTCATTGAGATTAATAAAATCTTCGCTCAGCGCGTACGCAGAATCCGTGTACCTTGCTAGTTGTTGTGACAGTTTATTAAAAGCTGTCGCTTGTGAAGGTAAAACATCGGCACCACGACTCGCTTCAACTTGCAGTTCAGAAGAAATTTGACGTGCAAAATCGAGAGCTTGCTCATCTTCCATCACGACAGCAGCTTCGAACTGTTGCTTCACGTTAGGTAAAAGAGAATATATTTTCGTCGCATGCTCAAGTGCAGGGTAGTAACTTGACTCTAACTGCTTTAGGCGCTGACTATTATCATTATGAATAAAGACATTTATTGAGATAATGGCAGCTAGGCTAAGAGATATTATTGAGAGCAGTACAATAAACTGTACTTTAATGTTGATATAGCGAGACAATAGCATAAGGTTTTTTCATTAGCGCTGGTTGTGGCTGATGGTAACGTTTGTTCATATTTAATAGCGAACACATTCACTAAACAAATTTACCGTTATGTTCAAAGCCCGCTTATTTAATTTCTTTAATTAAGTTCAGCTCTTTAATTTTGCTGTCCCAGTCTTCTTTCCACTCTAATAGTTTACGAGCGGGCATTGGACGAGCGATAAAATAGCCCTGAACCAATGTGTCGACATTACTGATTTCACGAATGTCCATCCAAAGAGAATGATCCTCAACCCCTTCAGCAACCGTACTCAGTTCTAATAAGTGAGCCAAGTAGAGAGTAGCGCGAACAATGGCATGGCTTGAACGACTGCTCTGAATGTTTTTCACAAAGTCGATATCCAGTTTCAGTGCTGAAAATGGCAGGTCATCTAATTGCTTGAGTGAAGAGTAACCTGTTCCAAAGTCGTCAATCGCCAGGGGAATACCGCGCATGCATATCCTCGTGGTGGACGCTAAAGCAAGAGCGACACTTTCAACTAAATCAGATTCTGTTAATTCCAATTTTATCTGCTCTGTCTCAAGTTCACCTTGGTCGATCAAAGCGAAGATATAATCAACAATATCACCGTCAATAATATCTTTAGCTGTCAGGTTTATTGCAAATCTCCGCTCTCCGAGAAATGACTTCTCATTGATCGCTTGATTGATTAAATACTTCATCACCTCTCCCATTTTTCCTGACTCAAGTAACCGAGACAAAAAGAAAAAAGGGCTGAGTACGCCATAACGAGGGTGCTGCCATCGAATTAGCGATTCACTTTCTCGCCATTCACCACTATGGATACACACTATCGGTTGGTAATAGAACATAAACTCTTGGTTGCTTACCGCTTTTGCTATGTCTTCATCCGTAATAACGATGTCGCTATTAGAATTAGAAGCAGCCGCTTCTTTTGTAGAGTTAAGGTTAATTAACTTTGACAGCGACTCTTTTGCTATTGGCTTCTCAAGAACACCAAGCAAATTCAGGTTAAACGCTTTACACATCTTCCTTGCGGCATCGAGCACTGTTTTGCTTTCCGCACTTGTGATGATGATATTGCCTTGAAAATCGGCCTCAGCAAGGCGTTTTAGGAGTTCGATACCATCGATCATCGGCATATTCAGATCACATAAGATCAAATCGACAGAAGAGGCTTCAATAAACTCTAGAGCCTTATATCCACATTCAAAAGGTTGGACATTTTCCATACCCAAACTCTTTAAAACCATCCCCATTACATTCAATTGAAAAGGGTGATCTTCTATCACTACAACATGCTGGTTCATGGTAGCTCCTTAAATGGTTTGATTGATTCTGAACAATAAGTCTTCAATTGGTTCGTCAGCTGTTCGAGGTTATCGTAATGTGCTTGAATACCATCTAAGTCACTTAAGGAGACCAATTCCATTGTTTGCAATTGATTGGCAATGTCCTCTGTGCCTACCATTTTTGCAGCTCCCTTCATCTTATGAGCTACCTGTTTAATGGCTTCGAGATCTCGCTGTTCACACGCAGCTTGAAGCAGAGGCATGTCAGCTTGATGGCTCTTGATAAAGTCAGTGATGATCTGCATGACGAGATCTTGGTCACCAAACAATTCGGTTAAGTTGGCGAGATCAATCGGAGCAGAGCTCGGCTCACTTTTAGGCTCCGAGGAACTAATACAAGGCTTATCGACAACAGATTGCACCTTATCAAGATGTTTGATTATGGTGTCGCCAATCACCCTTAATTTGGTTGGTTTTGATAAGAAGTCATCCATACCAATCTCAAAGCACTTATCATTTTCGCCTTGCACAGCGTTTGCGGTTAACGCAATGATCGGAAGACGAGGTTGGTTTTGGGTCTGCTCTTTTACTCGGATCTGCCTCGTTAATTCGTAGCCATCCATCTCAGGCATGTGGCAATCGGTAATTAGCAGCCCATAATCTTCATTATCTAAGGCAACAAGTGCTTCCTTGCCGTTATCTACCATGTCGGCATGGAAACCTAATTGCTCAATTTGTTGAAGAATTATCTGTTGATTGATTGGGTGATCTTCCGCTATTAAGATAAGTCTTTGATTCTGTTTGGCAGACTCGCGCGACTCAGTACTCAATTTCAGATTATTATCATCTTGGACAACATCTTCCACAAACGCAGGACAGTTGTGCAAACAGTGCATCAACTGCGAAGGCAACAATGGGTTTGCTGACAGATTCCAGCCCAATTTGCATGGCGCCGGCGAAAGCATTCCTTGTTCACTGACACAAATAAACTGCACGCTTTCGGCGAACGTATCAATGCTCTGATCTAGCTCATGAGGAATAAACACAAAATCAGGCTCAATGGTATCGACCCAGTGTGCGAGCTCTTTAGTCACCTGAACATTCTTTGAGATAACCTTAATACCCCAAGATGTTAGATAGTTCTCTAATTCAGATTGCTGCATGAACGTTTTGGTAAGTAGCGCCACCTTGCCATTCATGTCCGCCCTGTTATTTTCAGCGAGCGTTTTAAGCGGCAGCGTAATAGAGAACGTTGAACCAATGTTGATCTTACTCGTTACGTTAAGACTGCCACCCATTTGTTCAATAAGTTGCTTCGAGATAGTCAGACCAAGGCCTGAACCACCATATTTCCTCGTGGTTCCTTCATCGGCTTGAACAAAAGGTTGGAATAGGTTTCGAATGTGTTCTTCACTGATACCGATGCCACTGTCAAACACCTCGAAACAAATTTGTTGCTGTTCACCATCCAGGTCGAGTAACTTTGCCGCTAAACCTACGGTTCCATATTCTGTAAATTTAATGGCATTGCTCAACAAGTTATTTAAAACCTGTCCAATACGAATATCATCCATTAAGACTAAATCATTCAACTCAGGGTCTAACCAAAATTTGAACTGTAACCCTTTGGCGTGAGCTTGCCTCGCCTGCAACTGAGTCACTCTAAGGGTCAATGTATCTAGACTTGCAGGCTGATAATCTAGGGTCAGCTTACCGGCTTCAATTTTCGAGAAATCGAGTATATCGTTAACAATATGCAGTAGGTTATTCGCCGATTGACTCAGCGTTGTATGGATTTTCTGAACTTCATAACCAACTTCATATTGCTCTGACAATTCCAACAAGCTAACAATCCCTCCCAATGGAGTGCGGATTTCATGACTCATGTTTGCCAAAAATCGAGACTTGGCCTCAGTTGCGGCGATAGCACTTTGTCTTGCTTGTGTTAGCTCTTCTTGCTGTTGTTTAAGCTCTGTTATATCAGTAAGAACAGAGTCCCATTCATAATAATCGCCAAGATCAGAAATCTTGCTCTGCAAATTGAGCCATCGGTTTTGGTTATCAATATTCACTCCAATATCGAGGCTTAGTTTTCCCTCTTTATTTCCACTACGTACCTTCTTAATTAAGGTTCGACGATCCTGAGCATTAAGCGGTGCGAAAAAACTAATTGGAGAGCGGCGCAATTGAGCAGGAGTAAGCCCTAAAAGCTCCTCTACCCCATTACTAATAAAGACGAATTCAATATCGTGAAGACTTCGTTTGGGCTGAATATGCTGTATAACCGCGCCATGCAAATTGTTCGCCAGTTTCTGTACTCGGTCATCGGCACTTTTTGCAATTTTTTTCGCTTCGTAAAGCTCAGTAAGATCATCAAGAATGGTCACTGAGCCTTCGATATTCCCGTTGGAGATATAAGGGCACTTCCAATACGCGTAGTGTTTACTGCCTTGCGGCGAAACGACTTCTTTTTCTAAGCGAGGTAAAACAACCCCGTGATGGATCATTGTGTCTTCATCGGAGTTATTAACGATGGTTCCTTCGATTAACTCAAAACCAGTAAGCTGCTGCGCGGCACTGTTCAGACTGATTATCTGGTTATCCAAGTTACGCACAACAATAGGAAACGGCATTGCGTCCAACAATGAACGCTCGAACTCCACTTGATGTTTGAGAGCGGATTCAGTTCGCTTTCGATCTTCAACTTCACGTCTTAGTTTCCAGCTCCATGCCATTACAAGCATAATGAGCACCGATGCTACAGAGATTAAAATGGCAGCACCCAAGATAACATCTGCCGTATCCACGCCTGATTCATAAGACACATCCAACCAATGCTTCTTGATCTGCTGATACTTGTGATGAGGTATAGCGAACAGCGCTTTGTTAATAATATTGTTCAGCACTTCTTGGTCGGCTTCGACACTGTAGGCGACTGGAATATCGTTGTCTTTAGATAGCAGGCTTGTTACACGTAAGTACCCTGAATACTGGCCCTGTAATAGAGGAGACGCTAAATAGAGCGAAAGCATCGCTGAGTCTACCTCTCCTGTATCCACGGCATCGAGCAAAAGCAACTCAGAGCTATAGGTCTTAATTGGGCAAGCCTCACAATAGCGTTTCACAAGCTCTATTCCGACACTGTCGTTTATAGTTCCAATAACGGAGCTCTTCGTTAACTCACCGAATACCGCCAATTTACTCGTATCACTTTTACCAACCAGTGCCCACGGCTCAACCATGAAAGGCTTAGAATAGAGGTGATGCTCATCGTCACCAGTAGAAGGTGTCGCCTTAGTATGAATTACTGGAAGAGAAACTGGATGAGCTTGGTTGCCCTGTAAATCGAGGTCGTTGTCGTAAATAAAGTTTAACCCCGTAAGTCGGGATATTTCACTCAATATATCAATCGAAATACCATCAGGCTTACCTTCACTATTCATGAAAGATATAGGCTTAGAGTCTGCCGTCGATGATACATATATGTTCGGATTAAGAAGAAGGAACTGCTGTTCTTTTTCAGTTAATAGCAGCTTGTTTTTACTAACGACTAACAGAAGACGCCTTTGTATTTCGTTCAACCACTTTTTGCGAATATTAACAAGCTTGCTTGAGTTATCTTGGTTTATAGCGTTATTGATAATACCCAGCAACTTCCTATTTTCAGGCGTATCCAGCAAGGCAATAACATAATTATTTAAGGGTAAACCATCATGTAAGTTGACCGACAAAAATAACTCATAGGGGCTATTCATTAACTTGTTGTGCAGTAACACTCCATCGTCAACAATGGCTAACGCGTTCTCTCGAGCTACAGCAGCAATCGCGGTTTGATAGGATGAATATGACTTAAAAGAAGAAAATGGGAGAAGCGATTTCACAGAAGACGCGTTACTCGAGTCTTCAAAATAAGCCAGGTTTCGTCCCTTCATTAATAAGTGGCTTTCAATAGGCTCACTACTTAGGCTAACCATTCGACTAGATAAGATAGGTTTAGAGTAAATAACACCGCTACTAGAAACATTTTGTTCAGCCGTAATAATGGCATCAACTTGTTCAGTTTTAAGTACGTTATTTAGATCCGACGGAGAATGAAAACCGACAAACTCCAAGCCATTCAACTCACGCTCTGCATAGAAACCGGTCAATTCAGGCAATAATCCCGAAACCTCCCCCTCTTGGACAACAACGTACGGAGAAAATCCTGAGGTTTGAACTCCGATTGTAATCGAACCACTAGCCTTAACGTAAAAAGATACGGAAGAAGCCAGGATAATTAGAGAAAGTAGATTAAAAGCGCGGAACATGAATAACCTAGAGTTTTATTAATTAGTGCACCTTATATCTTATTCACAGTCTCGACTCACCAATTTGCACTGAACAATATGGAACTTCTGTTTAACGCAATCGGTTGCTCCGTTTTGGCAGTATGACTTATAAAATGAATTGTAAGCAGTTGATACAAAGCTTAATAACCCAATCAGCTACTAGGTTGGTCTCCCCGATGTTATATGAGGTCCCATAACAATGATTAAATTTCTACATATCAGTGCAATTATATTACCTATAGCTTTGATCGGCTGCGGGGGAGATAGTTCAAAAAAATCAACCACCACTTCAAAGCCTAAAACCCAGCAAGTTACCGCGACTAAATCTACTCTAAACCAAAAACTGAACAAGGTAGATTTGCAATCAAAAAAACTGAGCTCAGAAGGCGTTAATACGATTATGAACTTGCCTGTCGGAAAGACGAGCCTATCTATCTCTACACCGACCAAATTCAGTCAAGTTAAACAATAGATATTGAAGGATTTGTATTATGAAAAAAACCGTTTTAGCTTCAACCATTTGTATAAGCCTATTCTCTTCATCTATCGTTAACGCCCACTACAATGGTGCTCATGAAGTCGGTGAGAACATGCGTAGTAGCATTGATGAAATGATTACAACTAAGCTTAAAGCGTCATTTTTTGACTCTGCTGCGCTTTATATGGACGCAACAAATGTTAAGCAATTAAAAACCTCCCCAACTGGATTGCTAACATCTTTGACTACGGGTTCGCAGAACACGGAACTTCCGTTGGAAACTAGACAGGAGTTGATCGACGCATCTCAAGAAGTCGGCTTTGTCGTTGACTACTTGAAGAAAAACCCTAAGACACAAGGTGTCGATAAAGAGGTGATGGATTTCTGTATTGCAGAAAACGTAGAAGCGAAGAATTGGCCGGGTATTGATTATGTTGTCGATCAATACGGCACAAAAAATGGTATCACTACGCTCCCCGTCTCTATTATCTATTTCGCATCCAAAGGCGAATGCCAAGATCCAAATGATTGGGCACCCAAGTTAAATCAGAGCACCGCAAAATCAGAATTTGAATCCTCAATTCCCCAAGAGATCATTGCTTACAGCTCAAACGTAGGTAACACTGGCGGTGAACTCGTCTTCATTCTTGAAAACAGTTATAACTTCAGTGACGAGCCCGAAGAGCAATTTGAGTCTTTTACTTTCTATCAAACATCAAGCGATGACACTCCTGGAACAGGTCTGTTTAGACGTACTCAAGTTAATAAAAACTCCTCAGATCCTACGCAAGCGTATTCAAAGTTTATCAACGTGGCATGTCAGGACTGTAATAGTGACAACGAGAAGTTTAAAGTTGAGAGCCGCGCCGAGTCTGGCTACGGTACAGTGTCAGTCGCTTCAAGTGCTGTCGAATCTGGAGGCAAATTAATTCCTGGTTTCGTAAGTGAAGATTCAACCGAAACCGAATACTTTGTTCAAGTAAACTATGAGACAAAGGCCCCTAACAAGGCTACATCTCTATTCGTTGATGCATTCAAATTCGAAGATTCCCTGATCCATGGCCGTTACTATTACGATGGTTTTAAAGGTGTGAAGTTCAGTGCTGAAGAGTTACAAACCGCGAATTTAATTGCTGAGTATTCCCTAGCTCATCCCCTAAGCTTAAACGGGCTATCGGTAGTGGAAACCAACGGTGTTCTAACGAATAACTCTTACTCACTACAGGTAAAATCAAATAACTCGGTCATTGTTGCTCCAGTAACCGTGACGGACGCAGAAGATATTCAATTATTAAATGAGATATCTAAGGTTACAGCAGAAGCTATCAATTACGACAATAGCGATGTGACGATTGCTGATTGGAATAAAATATACTAATCAGATCATTAGTTACGATTGTTCGCAAGGCACTGCCTACTTTCCTTGCACTAAGCCACTCAGTCGAGTGGCTTTTTTTGTACGTCTCTTCTCCCCTTCCCAACTACACACTTAAACACTTAAACAATGGTCTTTTGGAGCCAATAAAAATCCGAGAGCCTCACAGCCCTCGGGTTTTTATTTGTGTTCTACTTTCAGATGTTAGGCGAATTACAAATCAGCGCCATAGATATCAAATGTGAAGTACTTCGCTGCGATCTTATCATAGGTGCCATTTGCTCTAATCTCTTCAATCGCGGCATTGAATTGTTTCGCCAGTTTTGAATCCTGCTTTCTTAGTGCTAAAGCCGTACCTTCGCCAATGTAGGCTTTGTCTGTTACCGCTTTACCCTTGAATTCAAAACCCTCACCTTCTTTCTTATCTAAGAAAGCCAATGAAAGTTGATCAGAGTTACCAAACGTTAAATCTAGACGCCCATTCTGCATATCCAGATAGACTTCATCTTGGCCGGTATAACGCTTAATGTTTGCCACATCGCCAAACTTGTCGGTTACGTAACGATCGTGAATCGTACCTTGCTGAACACCTATGGTTTTGCCTGTTAAGCCTGCCTCATCTACGCTGAACTCCACGCTTTTAGCTGCAACAAATACGGCTGGAGTTTGGTAGTACTTATCAGTAAACAAAATCTTGCGCTTACGCTCTTCAGTAATACGCATCGAAGCCATAATCACATCTGACTTTCTTGCCAATAAGCTTGGAATTAGCGAATCCCAATTTTGTGAAACCCAAGTACAGTCTAATTTAGCTTGCTCACACAAAGCGTCAGCTATCTCAATATCAAACCCGACAGGCACACCGTCACTGTTTTTATAGTTGAATGGCGGATACGTAAAGTCTGACGCCAAACGGATTTCTTTCGCCTGTACCGTTGTACCAAGTAAAGCGGCCGCACAAGCGAGTCCTAGTATTATCTTTTTCATCATTGCCATCCTAGATATGATCTTTATCGAGTTGAGATTGAGTTTCTTTATGCTGAGATTGTTTGCCTTGTTGATTCTTTTCTAATTCGGTTTGGTAGCGTGTTAGTGACGTTATCACTTCTAGCATGCTCTCTTGGCTACCAATACTGATTCGTACACAGTTACGCAAAGCAGGTTCGTGGTTTTGGTTTCTTGTCACAATGCCATCCTTCGCCAATACGCTAAACACATGGTGCCCCGGTTTTTGACGTAGCAAAACGAAATTAGTCGATGAAGGGTAAACCTGTTCTATAAATTCAAACCGCGTTAGCTCACAAGCAAACCGATTACGCAATTCAACCAACTTTAACGTCGCGCTTTCCATCAACGCAATTCGTTCATCAGACAATGCGTCTAGCACTATTTGAGATGAGCAATCTGGCATTGGATAAGGGGGAATCAGTTTCGCGACATACTGCATCACATTTTGACTCGCTAAGATAAAGCCACATCGAACCGCAGCCAATCCAAACGCCTTAGACAAGGTGCGAATCACAACCAAATGCGGATAACGCGCAATAAGGCTCACAGCTGACGTTTGTGGTTCAAATTCGATATACGCTTCATCGACTACCACTAGCGACTTGCCAATCGTGCCTTCCAGTACCTGAATCAAATCCAATTTAGGGATCACATTGCCCGTAGGGTTGTTTGGTGAGCAAAGAAACACGATATTAGCCAATTCCGCTTTATTCACTATATCAGCGACGTTAAGGCTGAAGTCTTCCTGCAATGGAGAGTCTAAAGTATTAATCGCCAATGCATCGGCGCAAAACTCATACATCGCATAGGTTGGAGAACAGATAAGTATGTTGTCGCTCGCCGGCTTACAGAATGTTCTAATCAGCAAATCAATCGCTTCATCTGCACCACGGACAGCAACCGTCGCGGCATCAGTGCCACAGTAATCTTGGTAAGCCTTAGCAATATCTTGTGGTAAGAAGTCTGGGTATCGGTTGTGACTTGCTTCTCCTTGAAACAGCGAGCTTTCCAATTCATTGGCGTTTAACCAAACACGTCCATCACCACCAATTCTTCTTGCCGATTGATAAGGTATTAATTTTTTTACAGCCTGAGGTACTAAGCTATCAATAAAAGATGTCAAGAAGCTATCCCTTTCACAAAATCACAATGTCTTCATCATTGCCTTCATATTCAATAAATGTGACCTATACACATATTGAATCACAAATGATGATTAAGTATTTACATTCAAACAGAACACTATTGATAAATGAATCGAAATAATCACATAATAGCCATGATAAAAAATCATAGGTAAAGATATGAATCGCACACTTCCTTCAACTAAAACCTTGCTCGCGTTCTTGTCGACGGCAAGGCACCTCAATTTTACGCGAGCGGCACATGAGCTGAATGTTACGCAAGGTGCAGTGAGTCGTCAGGTATTGTCGTTTGAAGAAAGTCTCGGGTGCGATCTTTTCTACCGACATGCTCGCGGGTTGTCATTAACACCTAAGGGAGAAGAACTGGTTCCGCTGATTCAAGATACCATCCAACAACTGCAATCGGCGTTAAATCAAGTTGCCAGCTCTCCATCGAAGATCAAGCTCAACGCACCAAGTTGTATTACCTCTTGGCTGCTACCCAAGTTGATGTCTTTTCAGCAAGCCTATCCTGAAATTGATGTCGAACTCACGTCGACCATCAAGCACGTTTTTGAACCAAGCTTTGACCCTTTTGATGCCGTTATTACCTATGGTAAGAAGCCAAACCAGCAATCGATTATCAGCCAGTTATTGTTTAACGAGCAGCTAGCGCCCGTTTGCCAAGCGCAAAGCATTACGCAAAGCCATCTTGTCAGCGACACGTCGACCATCATCAAGCCACATCAGCTCGCCCAATACACTTGGTTGCACGCCAACAATGAGCAGAGTGATTGGCGGCTTTGGTTGGAACACATAGGCAGCCACGACCTTTCAAGCAAGAACAACCAACAATTCGCGACGCTCGATCAAGCGATGAACGCCGCGATACAGGGCTTTGGGATTGCGATTGGCGACATCACTCTCGCCAAGCAAGACATCGATTTAGGGAGATTGGTGAAAGTGAGTGAAGGTAGTGTTTTCTCTGGAAATGGTTACTTCTTGCTGCAACCCAAAAATCGTCAAAATACGTCGTTATCAACCTTAGTCGATTGGCTTGTCGATTAGCGGCAATCATCTTGGGTAAGCCCCCACTGTAGCTTTAATAGATCGTCATAATGAGAATTTCACCATTCTCAAAATGAAACTATTTTACGCTCGCTACGTATTGGTATCTATAGAATAGAACGAACGTTTCTTTAACTAGTTGAAAAGAAAATTAATTCAACTTTTTACGTCAGAAATTCTACCCCAATGGATTAAATGGCATTCGAATTGCTTTGTCATAGACAACCCAACCAATATACAGCAAGTTGCACCAGTTTCACTGCAGCTTGTCACGGAGGATAGGCTATGACCTTACAAAGACATACATATTACGGCTTAATTCACCATGGAATTAAAACTCTATTAATGGACAGAATTGGCCACTTCACAGAGCGTGAATATCACGAATACCTTGACCTAACGACCGGCAAATCGACATGTTTTGCCATGAGCGAGCAAGAGCTCGAGAACACCTTAGACAGTTTAAAGAGCGAAGGTTACCTTGAAGATATCAAGAAGCTAATACCTCGCTACCAAACCACATCAATGCAATAACGTTCTTAATCTCGATTAGGCGCTTCAATCCTTTATTGGGGTTAAACTTGTCAAAACGGTTAGATGTAATTAATTGGCATCCAATTGTCTCGAGCTATTTAGCATCGAGACAGTTTTGGTTAGACTGTCTGCAACTCAACGAACTGGATAGTCAGTGCCACATGAAGCAAATTCTTGATTTCATTCCTCTCATTATTTTCTTTGCGCTTTACAAGATGTACGACATCTACACCGCTACAGGTGCATTGATTGTTGCTTCCGCAGTACAAATCATTTTGACGTACATCATCTACAAGAAAGTAGAGAAAATGCAGATCATCACATTCTTGATGGTTGCCGTATTTGGTGGCATGACCATCTTTTTGCATGATGACAACTTCATAAAATGGAAAGTGACCATCGTTTATGCGCTATTTGCTATCGGCCTTACAGTCAGTCACCTAATGGGAAAATCAGCGATTAAAGGCATGTTGGGTAAAGAGATCTCTCTTCCTGAAGCAGTATGGGGCAAGATCAACTGGGCTTGGACTCTGTTCTTCACATTGTGTGCGATCCTCAATGTTTACGTTGCTTTCAACCTGCCATTGGATGTGTGGGTCAACTTCAAAGTGTTTGGCTTACTAATCGCTACTTTTGCATTTACCTTGCTAACGGGCGTTTATATCTATAAACATTTGCCAAAAGATAAGCATCAGCAAAGAGACCAAGAAACACAAAACGATACGCAACAAGAGCTCTCAGGTAAAAATACCGAGGAGAAATAACCCTTAGGGATGAGTCCTCCCCCCCTTTTTGATACAATTATTATCAATATGCGATTTAACAGTGGCCAATGATACTCGTGATCATTGGCCACTGATTGTTTGTGTTCGGTGAATACGTTAAAAATACGACCACCGCGAACCCCGCAAACACATCTATTTAAATTTAAAACAATCAATACCATTAAGAGTACAACAATGACTATTCAATCAACTTTGAACCCGATTGGTTCTTTACTTCTTCGCACTTTGGCGATGCCTTCTGATACCAATGCAGCAGGCCAGATTTTCGGTGGTTGGATAATGTCTCAGCTCGACCTTGCTGGCGGGATACTGGCGAAAGAGATCTCTAACGGCAAGATAGTCACCGTGTCAGTATCAAGCATCGAATTCAAACAGCCAGTGTCGGTTGGCGATGTAGTCTGTGTTTATGGCGACTGCACCAAGATTGGCCGCAGCTCTATGAATATCGACCTAGAGGTATGGGTTAAGCCGGTACTTGATCACGGTATTGGCGATCGTTACAAGGTATGTGGCGCGACATTCAACTACGTTGCTGTAGACGAAAGCGGTAAACCTCGCCCAATCAAAAAATAGCAATTTTCGTTGAGCTCATGATGTCGATGGTCTTTAGTTTTTATAAATGAAATTACTAGAGACCATACAATTCTCTCGTACCAATTCACCTCGCACCAATTCACAATTTCTTATCATTAACTCTTCCAATACCGATTAGTTCGCGTAAATTAGCCAGATAACTAATTTAATCGCTCTAATTCAGTGAAGTAACATAAGGATATCTCAACATGTGGTACGTGATTTTTTCTCAAGACGTCGAAAACTCATTAGAAAAACGCCTAAGTGTTCGCCCACAACATCTAGAACGCCTACAAACACTTCACAATGAAGGCCGACTGTTAACAGCAGGTCCAATGCCAGCAATTGACTCCGATAACCCTGGCGAAGCAGGCTTCACTGGTTCTACTGTGATTGCTGAATTCAACTCTTTGGAAGACGCACAAGCATGGGCTGATGCAGACCCGTACATCGCTGCTGGTGTCTACCAGAATGTGATTGTTAAACCATTCAAGAAAGTATTTTAACGTGAAAAAATGGATTATTGGGTCACTGGCTATTGCCCTACTCGCAGGCTGTAGCTCATCAAGTGAACAAGACAAACAAAGACAGTTAGAGATGATGGCTCACCATCGTGCGGGTGTTTTATCTGCCGGCCTACCTATTGAGTATGGTCCACTCTCTATCATGCGTGTGCTAGCAAAAAATACTGTCGTCGAAATCATGATGATCTACAACCAAGATGCGAAAGGCGCTAAGCCTTTAAACCAAGTTGTAGACATGAGTGTGAATAGCTACTGCACCAACTCTGAAGTAAGAGCTAACCTCGACATGGGCTTAGCTTACAACATCAAAATTCGCAATACACGCGGACAACTGATGGTTGAAAAGCTGATCAGCAAAGAGACGTGTCAGAGCAGCCGCTAGATTCGAGATTCGAGATTCGAGATTCGAGATTCGAGATTCGAGATTCGAACAAGTATAAAACCAGAAGGCCTCGCAAATGCGAGGCCTTTTTTGTGGGTCATCGTGGAGTAGAGGGTCAATCAAATCTTAGACTGAATTATGCCTCAGCTGATTCCCACTCTTTACGCAGTGTCTTCGTCGCCGAAACTAAGTTAGTGAGTGCCGCTTCTGTCTCTGCCCAATTACGTGTCTTCAGCCCACAATCAGGGTTTGCCCATAAACGTTCTGCAGGTATTTTTTCTGCCGCTTTCTTAAGTAAATCAACAATCCACTCTTCTGAAGGGATGTTTGGCGAGTGAATATCATAAACGCCAGGTCCAATCGCATTCGGATAGTTAAACTCTTCAAACGCTTTCAGTAGTTCCATGTTCGAACGAGAAGTCTCAATGGTAATCACATCGGCATCTAGCGCGGCCACTGAATCAATGATCTCGTTGAACTCGCTGTAACACATGTGGGTATGAATCTGAGTTTCTGGTTTAGCACTCGCCGCTGAGATCTTAAAGGCATCCACTGCCCATTCTAAGTACTCTGCATGGTCGCGCTTTTTCAAAGGCAAACCTTCGCGAATAGCAGGCTCATCGATTTGAATAATGTTGATTCCTGCGTCTTGCAGATCAGACACCTCATCACGCAGCGCAAATGCCAATTGATTAGTGATCTCTTTACGCGAGATATCTTCACGTGGGAATGTCCAACATAAGATAGTCACTGGCCCTGTGAGCATGCCTTTCATCTGCTTTGAAGTTAGAGATTGAGCATAAGTCGACCACTCGACCGTCATTGGTTTTTCACGCTCAATATCCGCAACCACAATCGCCGGTTTCACGCAACGAGAGCCATAACTTTGTACCCAACCAAACTTAGTGGTTTGGAAGCCTGCTAGGTTTTCTGCAAAGTACTCCACCATGTCATTGCGTTCCGCCTCACCATGCACAAGCACATCCAAATCTAAGGCTTCTTGGCGCTTAACCGCATCAGCAATATGACCTTTCAATGCGGTTGTGTATTCCGCTTCATTCAGTTTGCCAGTTCGGTAAGCACTACGCTGAAGACGAATCTCTCCTGTCTGTGGGAACGAACCAATGGTTGTGGTTGGTAACAGCGGTAACCCGAGAACTTCAGACTGATGCGCTGCGCGCTCTGCGTATGGAGCACTGCGTTCTGCCAGTGCTTTGGTAATGGTATTGATACGAGCCTGAACTTGTGGCTTGTTCACATGAGTCGCGTTCTTACGGGCAACAATTGGTTGGCTGTAAGTCTCACACGCCAAAATGGCATTTTGATCGCCGTCTAACGCCGCACCCAACAAGCTCACCTCGGTGACTTTCTGTTTTGCGAAGGCAAACCAACTCTTCACTTCTTCGCTAAGCGTTTCTTCTAACTCCAAATCAACAGGACTATGCAGCAATGAACATGAACTTGCGATCCAAAGCTTATCTCCTAGTTTGTCTTTCACAGGTTGCAGTAACTCAAGCTGCGCGGCTAAGTCAGCTCGCCACACATTGCGTCCATTGATTGCACCCGCAGAAAGTACCCAATCTTCCGGTAACTTATTAACCACTTCATCGAGTTGCTGCGGTGCTGCTACTAAGTCGATATGTAAGCCGTTTATAGGCAGATCTACGATTTTATCTAATGTATCTGTGACCGAATCAAAGTAAGTGGTAAGTAGTAGTTTTACATCGCCTTGAATCACTTGGTAAGCCAGCTTGAATGAATCTACCCACTGATTATCAAGCTCCAAAGCCAGGATTGGCTCATCAATTTGGACCCACTCTACGCCAAGCTTTGAGAGCTTTGCCAAAATGGCTTGATACGCGGTAAGAAGGCGAGGAAGTAGAGATAAGCGGTCAAACCCATCTTCCACTTCTTTGCCTAGGTATAAGTAAGAGAGTGGCCCAAGGAGTACAGGCTTAACTTTGTGTCCTGCTTTAATCGCTTCATTCACTTCATCAAACAGTTGAGGCCAACTTACTTCAAAAGAGTCATCTTTGCTGAACTCAGGAACAATGTAGTGATAGTTAGTGTTGAACCACTTGGTCATGTCAGAAGCAGCTGAACTGTCTTTAGTGACATCATTCGACGTATGCGAACCACCGCAGCAAGTAGATTGAACTTGAGACTGACCACGACCAACGCGGAACAAGGTATCTAAATCTGGGAAGGCTTTTTCATCTTCTGATCCACCAGCATGGCGCTTGGGAACGTGGCCTAGAAGTAGAGTCGTAGTTAGTACATGGTCATACCATGCGAAGTCACCCGCAGTTGCAAAGCTTAGATTCGCGTCAGCTTGTACATTCCAGTTACGATTTCTTAATTCACTGCCGATCTGCTTAAGCTCAGATTGATCGATCTCACCGCGCCAGTACTTCTCGAGAGTGAATTTGAGTTCGCGTTTTTCACCGATACGTGGGTAGCCAAGAATATGCGTTGTTGTCGTCATGTGTGTGTTCCTTATTCGATAATTTTAATTTCCGGTCAGACTGCCTGTAATGATTGCATTTTTAACAAAGGCGTCTGGATGGCTAAACTATCTCCCTAATCTGAACGATGAACAAGGTCCAAATATTCATCTTGTTTATTAATAATTTTCATCTTTAATAATCTAACCGCTAATTTATTAAATCCATCTGGACATCCAGACGTTTACAAATGAAAGAAAACACCGTAGGGTGATTATTAAGAAATATTGAATTAGCTTAGGGAATATGAGGAATACTCATGATAGAGCTTAAACACCTTCGAACATTGACCACCTTGAGAGACAGCGGCTCGCTAACCGCGACTGCAACTTCTCTTCATCTGACTCAGTCGGCACTTTCTCACCAGTTGAAAGACCTTGAGGCTCGAATTGGCGGTCAGCTTTTTTTGCGTAAAACAAGGCCGGTTAAATTTACCTCGGAAGGCGAAATCTTGTTAAAACTGGCTGATGAGATACAGCCACAAATCGCCAAAGCTGAAAACGAACTCGCAAGCCTAAAAGAAGATGTGAATGGTCGATTGCACATGGCGATCGAGTGTCACTCATGCTTCCAATGGTTAATGCCCGCTTTGAAGGAGTACCAAGTTGCTTGGCCAAGTGTAACCCTTGATTTCTCGTCAGGGTTTGGCTTTGAACCCCTACCCGCACTAATGGCAGGCGAACTCGACTTGGTGATCACATCAGACATTCAGCCTCGCTCTGAGGTTCACTACGAACCTCTCTTTGATTTTGAGATGCGTTTGATCACTGCAATCAACTCACCTTTGGCAGAAAAACAGAGCATAGAACCGCAAGATCTTAGCGATATAACCATGCTCTCTTATCCGGTTCAAAAACAGCGTCTCGATGTAGTGAAACACTTTTTGCAACCAGCAGGCGTTGAACCAAAGAAATGGAAACAAGCAGACAACACATTGATGTTAGTGCAAATGGTATCGGCAGGCTTAGGGGTTGCTGCGTTGCCAAATTGGGCAATCAGTGAATTTTCGAGACAAGGGTTAATCGCCAGTAAACCATTGGGTAACGGGCTTTCAAGAAGGT
Source organism: Vibrio sp. FF266 (assembly GCF_041439695.1). NCBI lineage: Bacteria > Pseudomonadati > Pseudomonadota > Gammaproteobacteria > Vibrionales > Vibrionaceae > Vibrio > Vibrio sp. FF266. Next base: position 66,151 of record NZ_JBGOOO010000019.1, on the reverse strand, counting down.
TGTTCGCAGCGGTAAGAAACTCAGAAAAAGACAAACGTTACCTACAAGCTTTCTTTAGCACGGCAAGACAGCAAAGTAAGAGTCACCTAGATGGCATTGAGGTCGTTTAAGAGACTCGTTGTTGGGTTAGTTTATGCCTGCGTTGAACCTGATAGATATGCGCCAGAAACAAAAAAAGTCACAGATTATCTGTGACTTTTTTATTGCCAATACCGACAACAGGTAATGAGTGTTAATCCACGATAGAAGAAACTCTCATTGTGAGCTTATCTTGAGTAAGACTTGAATTGATTAGTCAGTGGGTCGTATTGATAGCCCAACATATCAAGCTTGCCCACGACACTTTCTATATCCATTTCATACATACTGATCAGCTCTTCAAAGCTATCGCATTCTAAGCGAAGTTTTTCATTCACGATTCCCAGCAAAATAATGCTATCGAAACCTTTGACGTTGCTTAAATCCATCCCGTACTCCTAACGAACACACCGACTAGATTTAAGTTTAGAACGCTTACCAACACCCCGCTAAAAAACAGATCACACTTTTTCGATTCAACACCGAAAGGCTTGTGAGATCAGTAACCGCCTACATCGCCCAAACTGGCGTTAAACCAACAGCCGCCGCCAATAACATCAACAATGAAATAGTCAGCTGAAGCTTTTCAGGGGTTTTAACGAACAATAAATGCCAACACCACACCACGATAGCAGAGATTAGCAAAGCAAAGCTAAACAGCAGAGTTGAAATCATTGGCTCTAATTGAGCTTCAGACAGAGAGTAAACATTTATGACCGTCGCCAAAACCACCAACATCCCCGTCAGCACACCAACAACGGGCAGAACACGGTGAAAAGCCTGTAAGCGTGTTCTTGCAATCGTCAGCAGTAAATGACCAAACGCTGCCCCCAATAAAACCACGAGTAATAAAGTGCTAATAATACCGACTGTGGTTGCTTGCTCCGTCGCTTGTATAGCAACGTATGACAGTGCTAAACCACAAGCTAAATACATCACCCAAATAGGGCCAGAATCTCGAGTCTTCTTGGTTTGAACTTGAGAATAGAAATAAAAGATCGCGAACACGACAAGAAATGCTTCAATTCTTAATGAGGCAACGGCAAGCCAAAGCACGCCAATTGCAGGCAACATCTTGTGAATGCGGCCACGTTGTCCCGGGCAAATATCCCCTTTCACTAAGATGAGGGTTAAGATCAGTTGGGCTCCTAATAGCATCGGAGCAAATTGTACTAATAACGTTTCGACCATTGTGGATCTACTTCTTCAAACTTATTTTCGCGAATAATATCAAAAACTGGTGCGAACACTAATCAAAATCATAAATTAGAGACGAGATTCAAGGCTTCAACTATGCTGATGTATGGCTCTTCTGTCGCCATTTACCGTAAAAATACGAAAGACATCAAAACTAACAGGGGCATGTTCTACTGGCTAGTCTAGGCTCATGCCGCTATAATTCCCGCCTCAAAAATCAAAGGTTGAAATATGTACAGCGATATCACTCCTATTCACGAACACAAAAAATACTGGGCCGAGTGCTACGGAACTGCACCCTTTTTGCCTACCAGTAGAAAGGAGATGGATGCTCTTGGATGGGATAGCTGTGACATTATTATTGTAACTGGTGACGCTTATGTCGATCACCCGAGCTTTGGCATGGCTATCATTGGCCGTTTGCTTGAAGCTCAAGGATTCCGCGTGGGCATTATTGCGCAACCAAAGTGGGACAATAAAGACGCCTTCATGAAGCTAGGTAAACCTAACCTATTCTTCGGCATTACAGCGGGTAACATGGACTCCATGATCAACCGCTACACCTCTGATCGCAAATTACGTCACGATGATGCTTATACGCCAAACAACGAAGGTGGCAAGCGTCCTGACCGTGCAACTCTAGTTTATTCCCAACGTTGTCGCGAAGCCTACAAAGGCACGCCAATCGTTCTTGGTGGTATCGAAGCAAGTTTGCGCCGTGTGGCTCACTACGACTACTGGTCAGATAAAGTTCGTCGCTCTGTATTGTTTGACGCAAAAGCAGATATTCTTCTTTTTGGTAACGCTGAGCGTGCACTGGTTGAAGTGGCACACCGCATTGCCGATGGCGAAGACATGTCTACGCTGACCAATATCCGCGGTACTGCTATCAACTTGCCTGCAGCGCCTGAAGGTTACAAAATTATTGATTCTTCTCGTATCGAAAAACCGAACAAAGCCTACGTTCCGGTTAACCCGTACGAAGTAGAAACGCAATGTGATACCAAGAAAGATGAAAAAGAAGAAGTAAAGGCGCAGCCAATTACTATTCGTCCTTCTCGTCACGATGCAAAAACAACCGCGGTTCGTATCCCTGGTTTCGAAAAGCTCAATAACGACCGTATTCTTTACGCTCACGCTAGCCGTATTCTGCACCTAGAGACTAACCCGTATTCAGGTCGTGCTCTTATTCAACGTCACGGTGACCGCGAACTATGGGTAAACCAAGCGCCAATTCCTCTTGCAACTGAAGAGATGGATTACGTGTTTGGCCTTGCGTACAAGCGTGTTCCGCACCCTATGTATGGCAAAGCAAAGATCCCTGCATACGACATGATTAAAACTTCGGTTAACATCATGCGTGGTTGTTTTGGTGGTTGTTCTTTCTGTTCAATCACAGAGCACGAAGGTCGTATCATTCAGAACCGTTCGAAAGAATCGATCTTGGATGAAATCGAAGACATTAAAGATAAAGTACCTGGCTTTACCGGTACGATTTCTGATTTGGGCGGCCCAACGGCGAACATGTACCGTTTAGGTTGTTCAGATCCAAAAGCTGAAATTAACTGTCGTCGTCCATCATGTGTGTTCCCGAAAATCTGTGAAAAGCTAAACACAGACCATCAACACACCATTGACCTGTACCGCTCTGCGAGAAAAGTACCGGGCGTTAAGAAGATCATGATCGCTTCTGGAGTACGTTACGACCTAGCGATTGAATCTCCAGAATACGTACGTGAGCTTGTGACTCACCACGTTGGTGGCTACTTGAAGATTGCTCCAGAGCATACTGAAAAAGGCCCTCTGGATCTGATGATGAAGCCAGGCATGGGCACGTACGATCGTTTCAAAGAGATGTTCGAGAAATACAGCGCTGAAGCCGGTAAGAAACAGTACCTAATTCCTTACTTCATCTCTGCTCACCCGGGCACAGAAGATGAAGACATGCTTAACCTTGCAATGTGGCTGAAAAAGCACAACTACGAGTGTGACCAAGTACAGAACTTCTATCCATCGCCAATGTGTAATGCAACGTCGATGTACTACTCAGAGACCAACCCTCTGAAACGCGTGAAATATAAGAAGCGTGAAGATGTTCCTGTACCGAAAGGTGATCGTCAACGTCGTCTGCATAAAGCGCTGCTTCGTTACCACGATCCTGAAAACTGGAAGATCATCCGTGAAGCGCTGATCAGCATGGGTAAAAAGCACCTAATTGGTGACAAAGCAAACTGTCTAGTACCAGAAGAAGATTTTGAAGCTCAGACACCGGCGCAGCGTCGTAAGTCTGGTCGTCACGGCTCACAGCGCTTTGCGACTAAGCACAGTAAGTCTCAACCAGGTCTTGGTGGCGAAAGCCCACGTAGCCATTCTAAGCCTGGCGGCAATAAGCCTAAACCGGGTGGTAAGAAGCCAACAGGTAGCCAAAGCAACGGCAATCAGGGCAACGGGAAGCAGAACGGTAATGGTAATAAACCAGCGACTGGCTTCATCAAAAAAGCCCCTGCTAGTCAGCAATCTCAAGGCAATGGCGGCGGGAATGGCAAGTCAAACCGTAACAAAGCGGGTAATGGTCAAGGTGGTAAACCTGTGAGTAACGGCAAGAATCGCCAACGCGCAGCACAACGTTAAGACAGCAACCCATTGACTTCGCTATGGTAAAAACACAAAGCGCAGCTTTTTAGCTGCGCTTTTTTGTGCCCGTTGCCAATGGCTAGCTCCTTAGCCACGTAAATACTTAGATACCAAGGGGGGTTACCTACTTATCTAACGCGTAAACACCCAATACTGGCTAAATAGGTAATTGGTGACCATTCCGACAAGAGTCCCCACTGCCATTGCGATAAAAACAGCTCCGATAAAGGTAGGAAGCAATTCCGTCATCAGCTTAAAGCACAGCAAATTAGGTACCGCTGATATTGATGCGGTAAACATGAACTTTTGCCACTGAATCAGCTTCTCAGACCAATGACCTCGCCCTTTATATTCAAAAGTCAGTATACGATTACCCAACCATGTCGTCGTTGCAGCAGCAATAAAGGAGCTAATTCGCGCCATCATTAAAGGCAGCCCAACAACATAATGCAGCAATGCAAAAACCAAACAATCAACAACAAACCCACCAACACCAACCACAGCAAATCGAACCATCTTGTGGTGGGACTGTAGTCTTTGGCTATGTGATTGAAGCTTGTCATTGAACATTCGTAGCCTTGAGTTAACGCTGAACATCATTTTCACTTTCAATATGATTCAACGAAAAATTTGGTGTGTTGCTCTGGTGATGGCAGCTGAACAGAGCACGCTTAATCTTGACCGTCGGTTCCAAAATACACGTTAATGCGTTCTCTTTGATCTTAATTTCCACTTCCGCTTTATGGCCGATCAAATAGAATTTATCGATGCCATTTAGTTGCTCGATATCAAGAAGCTTTTTCGCTTGCCCATGACTGTAAAATTGCCCTGAGAATGGTCTTTTACCCACATAAAAACTTGGCGCAGAATCCGTAATCTGTTCAAAAATAATACGGTCACTTTTCTCGTTCGCCTTCCCTAAGTTCAGGTAAACCATCGCAATCATTAACAGCACAGGTAGCACCAAAGCCACACTCGAAAACCACTTCTTATCTTTTTCCACCACAAGTATAGCAACCAGCATCCCAAGGGCTGGAATCCCCGGCAGTACGTACGCAGGGAGAATATTGCCCGCCATAGTGAAAAGAATCAGTGGCGAAATCAACCAACAGACAAGGAATGAAAACAACCCACTATTCTCAGCGTTAATTTCCGCAATTTTCTTGCGACGAGCGAAAGTTAAAATAGGTAATACAATCGACCACGGCGCAGCGGCCTGAATCCAAAACACCCAGATCATGCCTCTGGTTTCATCATGAGCAGAACCGTATAAATCGCCCTCCCAACCACTCACAACAAAACGCTTAAAGTGTTCGCCAACAATAAAATAATCAATAAAGCCCGGAGTAGCCATTTCAGCCATAATGTACCAAGGCAAGGCAATCGCCAGCATGACACCTAAACCAGACAACAGTGGAAAGCGTTGCCACAACACTTTAAAAGCCCCAAAGATACCATGTTGTAATAGCAACCAAGGGAATACTGCGATACCCATGATCACAATCGCAACAGGACCTTTTGCAAGCAAGCCCAACGCCAAGCCTACAAATCCAACGTAACCCCAGGTTTTGTTGGTTCTCTCACTTCCTTCGCCTTTACAGTCTTCTCCACCGAGCCAACATAAGTAAAAGCCCAGCATCGCGATGGTCATGGCTAACGTTAACGCCATGTCGGTCATCACAGCACCCGCGGCGATAGAGAAAATCCCACATGTTGCCAATACAACAGCCGCCACTAAGGCACTTTGTCCCGTACGCTTCGCCAGATACGCGACCAATAGAATCGTCGCGAAACCTGCTAACCAATGCGGAGCACGCACAGCAAACTCACTCAAGCCGAACAACTCAATACCAGCAGCACTCATCCATGTGAACAACGGTGGCTTACCCCAAAAAGGAATACCGTAATCAAACTGAGGGGTTAACCAATTGCCAGTTTCTACCATCAAGCGAGCCATTTCTCCATAGCGCGCTTCAGTGGTGTCCATTAACGGATAAGTCGCCAAAGATAAAAGCCTTAGAACCAGTGCAAAAGCCAACAAATACCATAGATGCGTTCTGTTCAGACTCATGCTGATTCCTCTAATTTAAAATGTGTTTTCAATGCGGGTGTATCAACGACCGATTGGATCAGATAAAGAGGGCGATTCTTGGTTTCGATGAAAATACGACCTATGTACTCCCCCATTAAACCAATACTCAACAGTTGGATTCCGCCAAGTGCAAGTTGCACGACCATCATTGACGGATAACCCGTAATTGGCTCACCAAACATCATGGTTTTGAACACGATGAAGACGCCATACACGAAAGCAGTAAGCGCCACTAATCCACCAACTGCCGTCGCAATACGCAGTGGGCGGATAGAGAATGATGTGATGCCATCCATCGCCAATCCGATGAGTTTCAAATAGTTCCACTTGGTCTCGCCACAGAAGCGAGCATCACGCTTAAATTGGAGTGTCGCTTGTCGGAAACCCGGCCATGAAAAAATGCCTTTCATGTAGCGGTTACGTTCTGGAAGCTGATTGATATGGTCGACAACCTCTCGGCTTAACAGTCGAAAATCACCCACATTCTCAGGAACATCAATCTTCGCAGCCACGTTCATGACTTTGTAAAAGCTCGCTGCTGAAAACTTCTTAAACCATGTTTCACCATCACGCTGGCTGCGCTGCATATTGACGACGTCATAACCTTCGCGCCACTTAGCAATCATTTGCGGGATAAGCTCAGGTGGATCTTGTAAGTCAGCGTCTAGCAAAATCACCGCTTGTCCACGACAGTGCTCAAGGCCTGCGCTCATCGCTGATTCTTTGCCAAAATTACGGCTTAAACCGATAACAGAAATTGAGCTATTGATTGAAGTGAATGAACTCACCAACTCCAAGCTGCTGTCTTTGCTACCGTCGTCGACATAAACGATTTCACTCTTGATGGGCAAGCTATCAAGCACCTTGGTAAGGCGAGAGTGGAACTCTTCCAATACCTCTTGTTCATCGTAAAAAGGCACAATGATAGACAGAGAAACCGCAGGGTTGATCTGCGATGTAGATATCTTAGGGCGGCTTATATGAAGTTCAGACATAATACGTTCTTCTATTTTTTAATCTGAACCCAATCTACCCTCCCATAAGTGAAAGTTATGTTATTGACATATTTTTCACGCTCACTCAGGATAATGTTACCGTCTATTTCTGTATGAGAATCAAAATGAAACGAGTTCTATTAGTCGAAGATAACCGTGAAATCGCAGGTGTCTTGTTTGATTATTTTGAGTGTATTGGTATGGAACTCGATTATGCGGACAACGGCGAACTCGGCCTGCAACTCGCGTTGGAAAACTCATTTGATATCATCATATTGGATCTGATGTTGCCAAGAATGGACGGCCTCACGGTTTGTAATAAATTGCGAGACCAAGGCAACGCGACACCTATTTTGATGCTGACCGCGCTAGATAGCCGCGATGATATGTTGAAAGGGTTTGAGCATGGTGCCGATGACTATCTAACCAAGCCTTTTGATTTGGATATTTTAGAAGCAAGAATGAACGCACTAGTTCGTCGTTACCGCGGAAAAGTAGCCTCTTCAAAACTTCAGTTCGGTGAACTCACCATCGACCAAAAAACCCGTAAAGCTTACCGCCAAGATAAGCTTCTTGCGCTAAACCCAACCACTTACACCATACTTGAGATGCTCTGCCAAAACGCACCGGAAGTGGTGACTCGTGAAGATATCTCCTACAAATTATGGGAAGAAGATGAACCCAATAATGATGTGCTGCGCAGTCACATCTATCAATTACGAAATCAACTCGACAAGCCTTTTGACAGTCAAATGTTGATTACCGTTCCTAAAATAGGATTCCGCTTGGAGTCATCGAATTGATTTCCAACTTTCTGACAAGCACTAAAACCCTCACCGGCCGCTTAGCTGTTTTCTTTGGGCTAATGGCCGTGATTGTGTCTGCGTTCGTCTATATCGTTTTTATTGTCGCGCTCTACATGTCTGAAGACCGGGTCGGAGAAAGACGCATCTTGATTGACCGCAATTACGCCGTCGAACTATTTCAAGCCGGAGAAAGTGGTGAGTTAAGAATTGATGATCTGACGGTCGCCTATAACGACCCGTCATTCGTACCTCCCGAATATTATAAGCTCATTGCAAATAAAGAGAGCTTTCTCGGAGAGATCGGCGAAGAGCCAGAGTCAAGAATGGTCTATGTTGGCGAGTATTCTGACAAAGGAAAAACCCACCCAATAATCCTACTTTCCGAAATAGACCGTGTTGAATTTGCTATTTCTGAACTTGTGTACGCGACCGCCTTTGTGCTCACGTTACTTTCTATCTTAATTTTTAGTTTTGGTGCTCTGCTCTATCGACTGTCAAAACGACTGATTGAACCATTCAACTCTCTCTCTGAGCAACTTGAGTCGAATAAACTCAATCTCAACGAAGAGTTCGGTGTGAGTGATGATGCGGCAGTTGAATTTCGTCAGCTAACCGATCAACTGAATCAGTATCGTCGAGAAATCAATTCCTTGGTCAAGCGTGAACAAGCCTTTGCTCGATACTCAAGCCATGAGTTAAGAACACCACTAACCGTTGCTCGTGGTGCGAATAAATTGCTATTGAGAAGCGAAACAACCGAGTTTCAATCTCGGCAGGTTGAACGCATTGATGAAGCCATTGTTCAGATGTCTGAGATGGTCGATGCCCTGCTTGGCCTAGTTCGTTACGAAAGAAATAGTGACGATGCACCGCTGCGCTTGTTTAGCCAGCAAGAATTAGAGACCATCGTTTCCAAAAATACGTTACAAGCAAATGAGAAAGCAGTCGAAATATCCCTACTCGTTCAATCTGAGCCTATAATTCAAGCCACCAGTGCGATCATGAACATGTTGGTTGGCAACTTGTTGAGAAATGCGATTGCAGCGACCAATAGTGGCACAGTGAGCATCACTCTCTCACAAGACAACCTGGTAATTGAAGACCAAGGAGAAGGCCTTCAGGAACAGTACAATCCGAATGGTCATGGATTAGGTTTATTGATTGTCGACGACTTGTGCCAGCGCTTCCATTGGGACTTTGAGTTGGTCAATCGCAACTCTGGAGGGAGTACTGCAAGAATCGCCTTTCAGACAGATTCCTCCTTATCCACATTAAAGCAAGCAAACTCGTAATACGAAGCTCAATACCCTATGAAAACTTGATTTAGTTGGTTTACAGCACTCGCTAGCTACTAGATACTCAGTAGTCCTTTTTGATTTAAAAATGCTGGCTCTTGAGTCAGCATTTTGTCTAAGTGCGATGAAACTAAATAATAGCCCTGTAACTCAGCATCAATACAACGATCACACCTTTTTCTTAAAGCGAGACGATAAGCTTCACTCCCACTTTTGCGGCAACAAAGCCAGAAAGTTCATGAAGCTACTGGAAGACGATCACCCAAACACCACCACTCTAATAAGCTATGGGTCAGCTCAAGCTAACTCCTTGTTCTCGCTAGCCGCACTTGCAAAAATCAAAGGCTGGACGCTTGAGTTTTACGTCGACCACCTTCCTCAATGGCTACAAGAACGCCCACTCGGCAACTACCGTGGCGCTATCGATCTTGGGGCTAAGGTTATTTCAGTCAAAGAAACAGGCTCTGAGCTTCATCCACAAGCGTATATTGGACAAATAAGGCAACCAGGTTCCGATTGTATTGTGTTACCTGAAGGTGGACGTTCTCAGCTTTCTGAATATGGCGTGAAGCAACTGGCGATGGAAATACTCAGCTGGACGCGCTTCGAAAACAAACACGATTTTGTGGTTGCACTGCCCGCTGGTACTGGTAGCACAGCGCTGTATCTTCATAAGCATTTAAAACTGCACAACATCCCGGTTTTAACCTGTGCTTGTGTTGGTGGCAGTGACTACTTAACGCAGCAGTTCAATGAGCTTGGCGAGACCGATCACCCACAGATTTTACCGCTCAAAACCAAACACCATTTTGGTAAGTTGTATCAGCAGGATTATCAAACTTGGTTAGACCTGCAAGAGCAAACTGACATTGAGTTTGACCTGCTCTATGACCCTTTGATGTGGCAATGCTTAGTACAGTGGCAACAAGACAACCCAACTAAGACCATCATCTATATTCATCAAGGCGGCATCTTAGGCAATGAATCGATGTTGCCGCGCTATCAGCGGAAGTATCCGGAGATGAGCATTAGCAAAACCAACACATCTTGGTAATTTTTTTCCTTTATTCTCCAGTTTAGCTATTCAAGTTATAAACTGAAATCTGGCGAGAATCATCGCGTTATCTATACTTTCGATTGGAACATCAATTGTCATCGAAAGGAATCACGCATGCGAACAATCACTACGCTCGGCCTGTTTTCAGTTTTACTGCCCTTCTCTGCGATTTCAGGAGAAAACATCACTTACCAAGTCGATGGTATGGATTACGAAGGTTATTGGAGTGAAGCCAGTGACCAAGCGCCTTTAGTGCTATTAGTACACGATTGGGATGGTTTAACTGATTACGAAAAGAAACGTTCTGAGATGCTCAACGAACTCGGTTACAACGTGTTCGCCATCGACCTATTTGGTAAAGGCATTCGCCCTACCGAAGTGAAAGACAAAAAACAACACACAGGCGAGTTGTATAAAGACAGAGAAAAAATGCGTGCACTACTTAATGCGGGAGCGATGGAAGCGAAAAGGCTTGGTGGTAACTTAGATAACAACGTGATGATGGGTTACTGTTTTGGTGGCGCAGCCGTTTTAGAAGCCGCTCGTGCTGGCATCCCATCGAAAGCTTATGTCACCTTCCATGGCGGTTTATCGACACCTAAAGGACAAGACTACTCTGAGACAAAAGCTCCAGTTGTCGTGTTCCATGGTACAGCAGACGCCATGATCTCAATGCACGACTTTGGAAGCCTCGCAGCTCAACTTGAATCAAGCAAGGTTCCGCATGAAATGATCACCTACAGTGGTGCGCCACATGCCTTTACCGTATTCGGCTCAAACAACTATCAACAAGAAGCTGACCAGAAATCGTGGGATAGATTTACCCATGTACTAGAAACCACCACCAGATAACTTTCGATACCCACCCAGAAAAAACAACCCCATTCTAAAACTTAGAATGGGGTTACTTTCACCATCACTACATCATGTTGCTACAAATAACGATGGATACTTAAGTCATCAGATTTAATATCACTGGCAGAGCCACTGACTATGCTTGCTAGGATCTTTCCTGAGCCACATGCCATTGTCCAACCTAATGTTCCATGACCTGTATTGGTAAATAAATTTTTGATAGGTGTCTTGCCGATGATAGGCGTGCCATCTGGCGTCATTGGTCTTAGCCCAGTCCAGTATTCAGCCTTAGAAAAGTCCCCCGCTTGTGGGAAAAGATCTTTTATCACCATATCAATCGTGGCTTTACGTTTTTCTGGGATTAGGTAGTCAAAACCAGCGAGTTCTGCCGTACCCGCGATACGAATACGATCATCAAATCGCGTCATCGCGACCTTGTAGGTTTCATCCATAACAGTCGAAGTCGGTGACTTATCTACATTCACGATAGGCAATGTTAGTGAATATCCTTTCACTGGGTAAACCGGTATAGACAAGTCGACTTGCTTTAATAGTTCTCGAGAATAGCTTCCTGACGCGACCACGTAAGCATCCGCTTTAAACTCGCCTTGAGTCGTTGTAATAGTCTCAATGGCTTGATTCTGATGATTCAAACTTACCACTTCAGTATCAAACACGAACCTAACACCGAGTTGCTTGGCTTTCTCAGTCAAGGTTAAACAGAACTGATGGCAATCACCGGTTTCATCATGAGATAAGTATAAGCCGCCCACCAGTTTGTCTTTAACGTCCGCTAAACCCGACTCCACTGACAGACACTGGTCAACATCAAACAGCGAGTGTTCGATCCCACTCTCTGTTAATAGCTTCATATCCTGCTGAATAGCATCGAGTTGCTTCTCGCTTCTGAATACTTGCAAGGTGCCTTTCTGCCTGCCCTCATAAGCTAAATCTTCACTGGTTCTTAGATGAGTGAGACACTCTCGACTGAAGTTTGCCACTCTTAACATGCGTGACTTATTCATGGCGTACTTGGCTTCATTACAGTTGGCCAACATCTTAGTCGCCCAAGCAACTAATTCAGGAGAAAGTGACGGCTTCACTTTTAGAGGCGCGTGCTCTTGGGTAAGCCATTTCATTGCTTTCAACGGAATCCCCGGTGCCGCCCATGGTGAAGAATATCCGTAAGAAATTTGCCCTGCATTCGCAAAGCTGGTTTCTTTACCACTGCTATCTTGACGCTCAATAACCGTCACTGAATGACCTTCTTTCGCCAGATACCAAGCACTGGTTAACCCAATAACACCACTGCCAATCACAATAACTTCCATTCTCTTCCCCTAATGCCCGACAAAGCCAAAATCTGTCGAACACAGCTGTCAGTCTAAAACTCGTTTCGTTAATGGTTTGTAACTTATTCTGCGTATGTTGACTTATCAATAGGGAGAGCGTTGACATAAACTCAATTAGACTAAAAAACGAATTCGGCAGTTTGGAACTGTGATATTGGCGGTATTTGGAAGTTTGGGAGCAGTCGTTACCTAAATCGATTAAGCCTAGATATTGTAAGCGTCATGACTCAAGAAAGTGGCATTCTCGAGTAAGAAATCTAACAAGGTTTCGGCCTGTAGCGTGAGTGCGCGGCCTTTTAAAGATTGAACCTTAACCGTCGCCTTCGATAGCATCTCCAACTCGGTCGCAACCACTTCAATCTGTCCTGACTTTATCTCATCGAACACCGTGAGCTTAGGCATAAAGGTGACACCCAACCCTGCTGAGACAAAGTTAGTCAGTGCAGTGACTGAGTTAGTCTGAAGCTTAGGTTCTAACGTGAAATGCGACATTTGCTCGGCCTGCTTGACCAATCGACCCATCCCTGTTGAGTTGTCGATCAACGCCAAAGACACATCCTTAATATCTTGCAGTGTCACAGGCGCTTCTTTCATCGTAAGGAAGTGCCCCTTCGGAGCAATCAATTCGAGCGGATGGCTACGTTCAACGTGGGAGTGCAGCTTAGGATGTGGAGCAGAAGCATAGGTTATTGCGAAGTCTATCTGTTGATCTTCCAACATCTTGACCGCGTCCAATGCCCCAGCAATTTCAATAGAAAGGTTGATATCAGGATAACGGGTCATAAAGGTTTGCATCGGCTTTGACACCAAGTTGGTAATAAACCCTTCACCGATGGCAATACTGACACTGCCTCCTTTGAGGTTTTTAAGCTTGGCTAGTCGAGTAAGCACTGCAGCCTCTCCACGAACAATGGAACGATAGTAATGCAACAGTTCATTACCCGCCTCAGTCAACAGTGATTGGCGGTTGTTGCGCTCCCATACTTTCATTTCCGCTTGCGCTTCGAGCTGGGTCAGCATTCTGCTCATTGCAGCAGGGTCAACATTCATCATCTTGGATGCCTTACGCAATGAGCCATACTTAGACAACGCGTTTAAATACTCAAGAGCGCGGATATTAAAGTGATGCATTCAACTTCCTTGTGATTCGACTGACACTAGATCAAGCGTCTCACAAATTGGCTGCGAACATGTATCCCATTTTATCAAGAACGTATTTACACTTACTAACTTGTGCACCGAGTCACTTCAAGGCAGCTAAAGGCTCATGCTCGTTTATTCGATCTACTCTTGATAGACAGATGGAAAGAGCTTAAAGAACCTGTTTGAAACCGCTTAACGAAACATTTTCGATGACATGGCACCTGTGAGGTTCGGCTTTCACTTGAGTAATACTAATCACAGTAAATAAGTGATCAAACATAGCGTAGGAAAAAAGCTTGAGAACAAGGCAGAATTTTTCGATAAGTAGTTATTCTACAATCAAAAATTCTAACGAAGTTATCGAGGTTTTTAACAAGCTAGGGTGACCAGTTATTTACTACGATTGGTATAATACCAATCACAGTAAGCAAGTGGTCATAAATAGCGTTGGAAGGCGTGATAACTAGGCAAAGGACTTTGGGCTAGAGATAGAGATAGAGATAGAGATAGAGATAGAGATAGAGATAAAATATAGGTGCTCTAAAACGAGAAAACCCCAGCATTTCTGCTAGGGTTTTGAATAGTGGTGGAAGGATGGGGATTTGAACCCCAGATACGCTATAAACGTATACTCGCTTTCCAGGCGAGCGCCTTAAGCCACTCAGCCATCCTTCCACAAATTGTGTGTTGAGCTTGTCACTCAACGAGGCGCTACTTTATTGATTCTGCTTGCTTTGGTCAAGAGGCATTATCAAAAAAAGTGCCTTTTTCAGTTTGTTCGATTACAAATTAACTCATTAGATCAAAAACAAACCAAATTTCATTCTATCGTTGTACTTACGCTTGTTGCTTTTCTTAAGCTTGTTGATAGTAGCCCGGAACTCTAAACCATTTACGGCACATATCTAAGAAGTAACCGTACAGCACGCCCATACCACATGAGATAACAGCGTTACTGGTGACAGCCGTAACAATCTGGTCGCTTGAAGCACCTACTGCCAATAAAATACCGGTATACACAGGTGACTGGAATAACACGTACGCCACCAAGTCAGACAAGTTTTTCATCAATGAGCTTTGTGAAAGCTTTGCGCCGTTACGCAAGAACCAATCACGAAAGACTCCATAAGGCCAAGCGATAGCTATGTTTACCGGAATAGATAACGTTCGAGAAGCAAGAGACTGCTCAAACGTCATACCAGAAATAAACACTTCAACAATCATTCCAGAAATAAAACAGAAAACGACCATAGCGAATGTATCCGCAGCTGCGTTTCGAATACAGAATGGACCACGAGACTTCATTGACAATAAACCTAAAATATATCACTACTTAATTAGTGATTTAACAACACATAAACAAGGCCAGATTACACCTAGCCAGATAATGTCACTATTAAACCACAAGATAAGCAGTCATACATTCCAAATTAAAAATAAAGTTGTAAATTAACAACCAAAAACCACTTTAAAAGCAGTCACTTCCACCAATAAAACCCACAAAGGTCAAATGACGAGCGATTTGTTATTATATTTCCGTAATTAAACAACAACTATGCCATAGGAAGATTTACCGTAATGGTATTGATGATTTCTTGTTCAGGAGTGAAACCGAGAGAAACCTGCTCTAAAGCTTTATCGACGTGATCTGTGAGCTTTGCATTATTCATAGGTTCAGCATGAACACGCAAGCTCTCTAATGCAGACTTAATCAGCGCTAAGTTATTATCTTCGAGCGCAACGTACAGCGTGACGAGTAGCTCTTCGGTGTTATCTTTGTTTCGTAGATCAGGTTTAGGTAGTGACTCGCTGTTACTTTGCGAATCGTTTTTTTCTACATCTAGGCTATCAAGATCATGAGCTTTAACTTCATGGTATTGGTAAAGCTTGTTTGAATAGCGGAATAACGCATCATCCAACTCACGCTCATCAATCGGCTTGGCAATAATATAATCCACACCCGCACCAAGCATACGTTCGCGAGTCTCTTTAAAGACATCAGCCGTACAACCAAACACCAGTACCGATGATATCTCGCCTATCAAAGCTCGAATTGCAGTGGTTGATTCAACGCCGTCCATCACTGGCATATGGTTATCCATTAATACCAAATCAAAGCGCTCAGCCACCACGGCTTGTATCGCAAGTTCACCATTTTCGACGCTCTTACAAGTGAAGCCTTTACTGCTCATGAAGGTTTCAATAATGACGGTATTGGTTCGGTTATCTTCGACAATCAGTACCTTCAAGCCAGAGTAATCTAACTTTTTATGTGGCAAGCTCTCTATTTCGCCAGGCTGGCAAGGCTTAATCTTCAAGCGAACATCGAAGCTGGTGCCTATCCCTTCTTCACTGGTGACACTAATACTGCCTTCCATCAATTGGGCAATTTTCTTCACAATCGCTAAACCGAGACCAGTACCGCCAAAGCGTCTCGTAGTCGAAGACTCAGCTTGTTCAAACGGTTTAAAAATACGTTTTTGTGCTTCTTTAGATATACCAATCCCCGTGTCACGAACTCGAATACTAAGGTAGGTGTCACCTCGCTCTACGATTTCTTTAAGGTACACCTCGACAAAGCCTCGAGAGGTAAACTTGACTGCGTTGTTTAAGAGGTTAAATAAAATTTGGCGAAGGCGTGCTTTGTCTGAGAAGTACCAACGGCCAGAAGGCACTTCGGAGTACACTTTGAATTGAAGCCCTTTCTCGGAAGACAATGTGTAATAGACACTATTGATACTTCCTATGATTGAATCAAGCGGGAATCGTGTTTCATCCAGATCTAACCGACCCTGCTCTATCTTTGAGAAATCCAAAATTTCATTGAGTAACGTCATCATATGATCACCCGAATCATACAGGCTCTTAAGATGCTTCTCTTGCTCTGTGCTCAAAGGGGTTTTCAGTAAGATCTGAGCCGTTCCTAATACACCATTCATCGGGGTACGAATTTCGTGTGACAAAGTCGCAAGAAAGGCCGTTTTGGCATTAGTTGACGCTTGAGCTTTAACCTTCTCAGCTTCGAGATAGATGGTTTTTTCATTGAAGGTTTTGATTAAGTGACCGATTTCATCATCACTAGAGTAGTCAACATCGATGATCTCGCCCGCTTTAGAACTATCAACTTGGGCGGCAATCGTTGTGATTGGGTTTATCAAATAGCGGTTCAGTAAGTAATAACCGGCCATGACACACAATAACAACAGCGGCACAATACCGCCTTCAACGCTCATTACCTGACGAAACACTTCGTCTGCTACTCGTGATTTTGAGTTGACGACATCCACTTGCCATCCAAACTCTCCAAATTGGTTACTACTAATATAAATCCCATCAACGAGATTGAAGTTATGAGAAACCAACACTTGGTTGAGTTTGTCTCTTAGAGTAATACCAAGGTTGTATTCTTCCGCATGGTTCTTGATAAAGCCGAGCAACTCTTCGAGTGAGAGATCCACCGTCGCGACACCTGCAAAAGTTCCATCGTAATAGTAAGGTGAAGATGCTGTGATCATTTGAACATGTGTATATGGGTCAATATACACATTGCTCCATGCAATGGTTCCCTGCGCTTTGTTTAATACAGATGTATACCAATATTCGTTTTGATAAGGCGTATTTTTGGGGTTGTTATAAGAAAAGATCTGGTCAATATCACCATCGTCGGCTTTGTTGAAAAAATAACTGTTAAGGATTTTATCAGAATCCAATGCATGCGGTTCTGGCCAAATACCTGCGCTGACGATCGTGTCATCGCTCGCCGCCAACATTGACTTAATAAATAACGGTATAACATCAGTATCACTGCGCTGCGCCTGAGCGAAACCAACCAAACTATCAACAAAACCTTGAGAGCTGCCGAGGGGTGCTGTAATCAATTCCGATAACAGTTGTGTACGTAAGTCGAGGTTTTGTTGCAACTTAGCGCGTACAGGAGATTCTACGACGTAATACGTCACACTACCGACAATAGCAATGAACATTGCGAGGTATACACCAAGCGCTACCATACTTTTTTTCTTGAGAGACGAGCGTATTTGCATAATTATCTTGTTATTTTCTTTTCTGTTTAACCTAGTGTTTATCACTAATGACATCAAGCGTTTTTAGATGAAGCTTGATTGGCGCAAGTTCATTGGTACTATAAGCACAAATATGTTCCCTTTTACGGTACCTCACTTTGACTTTACAAGATATTCTTGCGCTTCCAGAGTTGGAAGGAAAGCTAATCACAGAACACAAAACCATGGGCTTTGTCACTGCAATGGCAGCCGCTCCAAATGTGTTAACCCCTCATGAATGGCTGCCATTCCTTTGGGGTGGCGAAGAAGTCGCACCTTTTACCGACGGTGAACAGCTGGAAAGCTACATTGAAGTTATCATCGCGCTTTGGAACAAAACCCGCCCAGAACTGATCGAAGGTACTTGGGTATGGCCTGAAGCTTGTCAATTAGATGATGCAGAAGTTGTAAATACAGCAGCTCGCGATTTTTGTGAAGGCTTACTTCAAGGCTGGCAGATTGCCCGTGATGATTGGGAAACACTGATGCCCGAAGACAGTGAAGACAATGCACTGGTCGGCGGCGTGTTGCTTTCACTAAGCATGCTTTACGATCCAGAAACTTCCATTGCTACGCTTGCAGAGCAAGGCATCGAAGGCCTTGAGCAATTTGAAGAGATCTTTAATGCTGTGCCCGTGATGCTTTGCGGGTTAACGCAACGCGGTATCGCATTAGCCGAAGCTCAATAATTTTCCATTCTCTCTAAAGCGAGAGATATAAGAGAAATAAGCTGCGCTATATCGAACGATAGTAAGAAGGCCTCACAATGAGGCCTTCTTTCGCTTCAGGAGAGACTAAATAGCCGTCTAAAAGCCTTTCCAATCGAAATGATCAATTCGCTCATCGGCAATGTAAAACAACTTAGTGCCGCTGCTGACAACTTGGTCTAACTCCGGATTAAGCTCTATACCACTCCCCGTATCAATCGCGATCAGCGTTGCTTTATACTTCTCTTTGAATACAGAGAAAATAGGCGCGACGGTTACAGGTTCGGCATCTTTAGGGTAATACGTCGAATACTGTGTCATACCTCTAGTTGAGCTTAAAAGCTCTTGATGAAGTGCACTTGAACCGGGATCAACCGCAGCTTTAGCCAGCATTTCGGCACCCACTGCCGGAATACATTCAGAGTTTGGGCAATGTTGATGCAGTAAATCGCTCAACGCCTCATCTTTAAAGTAAACCAGAAGATGAGCCTTAGGGTTTCGGTTCGCACAATAAAGCGCTGCAGACAGCGTGATGTCGTCTTCAGGGTTATCAATAAGAATACAGCTGGCTGACTCAATGCCCGTTTTCTCCATCTCTTTACCATCGGTGTAGCTGTTGACCTTAACGAAATTGATCTCACCGGGTAACGGATTTTCGATATCTGAACGCGTACATAATACGATTGGTCGCTTGCCCGTTTCTTCATGTTGCAGCATACGGATGAGATGAATGGTTCTTTGTTCATTCCACCCCAACATCAAAATGTGGTTTTCCACTCTAACTCTCCTTTTACCTAACAAGCCCGCTCGCCAATATTCAACACCTTCTGTTGCCACCTTACCCAGTAAAGCAGCGAAAAGGCTGAGCCCTCCAGGGATAACAAACAAAATAACAATCCATCGCCCCGCTTCCGTCGTCGGTGACAAATCGCCATAACCAACCGTAGAAGCCGTCACGACTAAATAGTATGCAAATGTAGTAAACGAGTTGGTTAAGTCCGTTTCACCCGCTAAATACAATGTCGACCACGATAAAAACACGTAGCCGAGGAAAGTAAACAGTAGGTTTTTACCATTCAAAACAAAGATATTCGCTTTGACCCAACGTTTGAGTTGTAACCAGATTATCATTAGAGCCTCTAATCCATTTCTCTTAGTTACATGCTAGAAAAAATAAATGATATCAACAAGATGTATCTTAAGAAAAAGGCACATGAGCCCCAAATAATGCCAATAGTCCACATTTAGGTACAAAAAGACTTAGAAATATATACAAACAATTTCTTGGATCAAATCAAGCTTGGCGAGGTTCGCGTACCAATGTATAAACTTTACCTTGCTTAAAAAAGAAATACACACACAGATTTAGTGCTTCGCCAAACGCCTTTTCTCCGCGCTCACACAGTTGAAAATGTGCCTCGCCTTTATCCATATCGATACTCATTAGCTTTGAGTCGCTGAACTCTAAATAAGTCTTAACATAGGGATAGATGGCTTTAAAAATACTTTCCTTAGCAGAGAACACTAAGGTGACAAACCATTGAATGGGAAGGTGAGTCCCGGCTAAGTGCTTTATTTCTTGAGGGCTAACAAACATAGGCATGAGTGACATAACCTGGTTTTCGTTGATGAGCTCTTCAACATCCAAACCAACAAAGCTCACGTCACTTAATGAACTGACCGTCGCTACCGCTAGATCATCGGTATGAGAAATGCTTCCAATCCAACCCTCGGGCCAAACCGGTGATCGGTGTTCACCGATGGGCAGTTCGAGGCAATCACACCCTTCAATGCGTAATGCGTGCAATGCCGCCCTGCGACCGGCAATAAACTCCGCTTTTCGTTTAGTTACTGAACGCTTCATTTCATTTGGTAACGCGACGTCAAGTTCTTGAAAAAGGCAATCTGTATACCTTTGTCGTTCAAAGTGGTACTGCCAAACCTTAATATTTTGCGAACCAAAGGTGAGCAATTGCAAACCTGACAAAAAAGTCATACGAGTTACTTCCCCAGAGGCACAATCAATGGAGTATGACTTACAGGATCATCAATAATAACGCTATCTAAGCCAAATACTTGCTTAACGAGTTTGGCGTCAATTAAAGACTTAGGTTCGCCTTGCGCGACAATTTCTCCACCAGCAAATGCAATCAGGTGATCTGCATAACGACAGGCTTGATTCAAATCATGCAGCACGGCAACGATAGTATGTTTTTTTTCTCTATTGAGGCTACGGAACAACTCCAACAAATCAATCTGGTGTGCGACGTCCAAATAAGTTGTTGGCTCATCAAGTAATACTATCGGTGTCTTTTGCGCTAATACCATGGCGATCCAAACTCGTTGTTTCTGACCTCCAGAGAGTTCATCGACCTGCCTCTCGGCCAAATCGGTGACACCAGTATCTTCCATCGCTTGAAAGACCACCTCTTGATCATCTATGCTCCACTGCTTAAACAGTTTTTGATGCGGGTAGCGACCTCTTGCCACCAAATCAACGACTCGAATCCCTTCAGGAGCTTGTGAGCTTTGCGGCAGTAACCCTAACTCTCTCGCCAACTCTTTAGCTGGCACCTTTTGAATATTCTGACCATCAAGACAAATTTTACCTTGAGAAGGTTTCAACAAGCGGCACAAGCTTCTCAATAAGGTAGACTTTCCGCACCCGTTGGGTCCGACAATGACCGTAAATTTACCTTCAGGAATATTAAGTTCGAGATTTTCACAAATAACGCGATTATCGTATGCAAGTTTAAGGTTATTTCCATTTAGTCGAGAGGTAATGTTGGATTTAACCGGTGTCGATAGGCTCATAAACTTCTGATTCATTTAAGTTAAACAATATCCCCTAAGTAACCTTTAACTATTTGCTTATTTAGCCAATTAGCTGTTTGATTGCTTAACTCAATAGCTCTAGCCATTCAGTTACTTGGGAAAGCGCAGCATCAAGAATAGACTTGATGCTGCTCAAGGTTACGCATGGTTTCTTGGACGAGTAATCTACCTACGGTTTTAGAACATTGCGGGTTCAACCACGCGGTCTTTAATTGCTTCGAGCAACTGCTCCCCCTTTGAGCTCAAAGCAAATTCTGCAAACAGAGCTCTTAGTGTGTCACACAGAAGATCAACCTGAGCTTGACTGTAGTTTTCAGTAAGGTAGCTCATCATTACACGTAGCACCTGCTCATCATTGACGGTTTCTTCTAACACTTCGAACTGAAGTCCTAAACCAGATTCGCTTCGATCTGAATCAACCTGCTGGAAGTTGATTTTGTCACCATTAGACAATTCAAAAGCACCACTAAATTTACTTTTGGCGTGAAGTTGAATAAAGACTTCGAACATGTGCCCATCCACATCGGGATCCCCCCCAACCAAACCTTCTTCAATAAGGTCGATAGGAATATCGCCATATGGCATAGAATCATTAATCGTATGTTTCACTTGGGCTACCAGTTCAGCCACCGTACGGACGCGTTCAAAATTCACTAAATGCGCCACTACGGTGGTGAAGTAACCTATCGTGTCATAATACTCAACGTCTTGTCGGCCCGAAGCCGAGGTTCCTACTATGAGCTTATTGGGTGCACCAACAACATTGAGTGCCGCTGCAATAGATGCATAAACAACATTGAATAGCGATGCGCTTTGCTGCTTGGCAAGTGCATATAACCCATCCCTTACGTTATCTTCAATTTCAACGATAACCCAACCACCTTTAGCCCCTTGAGGATCAGCCTTCTCTGATAAAGGGTGACTCTTAGGGAATATAGGGGTAGACCACGGCACATCTTTTAGATTATCCAACCAATAATCGAGGTGCTTCTGATGTGTTCCAGAACCTCTCTGCATACGAGCATACTCGTGCATTGGAAGAGCTTCATGTCTCCATTCCGGTGATTGACCTTGAACGCGCAGTTTATAAGCTAAATTAAGCTCATCCATCATCAAATTCACTGACCATTCATCTTGAACAATATGGTGGAACAAGAAGGACAAGAACTGCTGCCCCGTATCCTTGCAACGGATGAATCTTACTCGAAGAGGGAACTCCTTCTCTAAATCAAAGGGATGGATTGCCTCTTGTTTAAGAAACTCATCCCTATCTTCGATTTCACATTCATCTGAAGTCCAAAACCATTTGTAATTGCCGATGTCACTGACATCAACCACTTGTTGGCATGGATTACCATTATGTTCATAAAAATGGCTTCTTAGAGTGGCATGACGAACTAGAATATCGCGGCAAGCTTCCCCAAAAGCCACTTCATCCAATTCATCGAAAAAGCGTAAAACAAACGGTAAGTTAAAAATCGTATTGAGTCCAAATTTGGCGTATTTTGGAATCGCCTTCCACAGAGAATTCTGAGCGAGTGACAATGGAGCAAGTGTAGAACCAACATCGGTAAGAGATGCCGAAGACTCAATAAACTCGGTACTTTTCGGCACAGCTTGTTCGGCAAGCGATTGAGCCGTCGGGTTGCCAAAAAGATCATTAATGCTGATTTCAATACTATGGTGAGTCAGCAAGCGACCAATAACTCGAGTTGCAATCAATGAGTGCCCTCCGAAGTCAAAGAAATCGTCCGTTACTGTCATCGTATCCGAAGCTAACGCCTCTTTAAACTCAGCCAAAATGAGTTCGGCAGTAGAATTTATCTCAGAAACGGGACTTGATGCTTCAACTGATGCCGGCATAACCGTGGGATTTATTGGCTTAGCGCGCTTAGCCAGTTCAGTCGCAGTTCGGTAGGTGAATAAGTCTTCAATGCTCACTTCAATCCCATGGTCCTTCAACAAGCGACCAATGACTCGAGTACCAATAAGCGAATGACCACCAAAATCAAAGAAGTCATCGTCTTTGTTCATGCTTTCTATAGAAAGTGCATCTCTAAATTCAGTGAGTATTGCCTTTTCAAAAATTGAAACTGGCTCGGCACTTTCATTCACCAACGGTGCTGCTTTTACATCCTGCTTTGCCAATGCAGGTTTAGTGACTTTTTGGCCATCAATGTAGGCAATAAATTGCTCAAATAGAAACGCACCTAAGTGAGGAGAAACCGTTGCCCCCGTAACTAACTCAAATGACAGGGCACCTTGTCGGTTAATGCCAACCGCAAGAGAGATTTCAAACTTCGGATGAAGCGGTGCGGTCGGTAATTTCACAGCCTCTACATCGTCAAGTGACAAATAGTCAGACGGATCTACAAGCCAAGTCACTAAAGCTGCTGATTGAGAAAACTCTGTTGACTCGATGGTCTTAGACTGAGCAGCGGTTAGCCTCATAGTAAGGTCGCCAACAGCTTGGCCTAAGTCTGAAATTGGCTGCCCTAAACAGAGATGAGTCAAACCAGTCTCAATCATCGCGCCATTAATTTCTCGATTTTTCTGACTGATATCAACCGGCATGAACACATCAAGACTATCGAGATCATTAGACTCGGTGATGTAACGAGCGAACAGCACCGCAGTAGCTGAGAGGATTTCTACTTCGTTCATCGTCCTACCAAGGCGGTTCTCGAAGATCTCTCTTTGAATAGAAGTCGTAAACTTACGTGGTACTGATGCTTGTAAATACGAACAAACATTTTCACTGACACCGGTTTGTACTAAGTCAATATCCTGTGTAGAACGCTTAATCCATGGCAAATAAGATGTCGAAAGAGCTTCAAGCTTTTGAATTGGCGTGAAACCTCCTATCTCTGTGGGCTGCTTTCTCTGCTCTATGGTGCAAAGGCCATGATTATATAAAGCACTCACAACTTCGAATATTTCTTTCCAGCACACTTCACCACTCAAAATTTGGTGAGAAACTACACCTAACACCACATCTTGCTCTGCGCAAATGTAAACCGTAAATTGGATTCCTGACTGAGATTCCAGCGCTATAGGGGTTGATTGATTAGCTTGCAGGTGGGAAATAGCATCTTGAACTGAATCAACAGCTTCAATATTAATCGTCTGAGAAAATTCATTACCGTGAAATTTAACTAAACCTGCATCCTCATCAAATTGATAACAAACATTAAGGGATGGGACGAATTGAGAAATTTTACTCAACGAAGAAACCAAGCGACCAATGTTGACTTCCCCAGCTAGACGGTAAGCAGCTGAGTATTGAGCAGAATCTTCATGCTGCTGATGGTGCATCCAAACTCGTTCTTCAAAATCTGTCACTGCGTTGCCAAATCCACTCTTTTCCTTCGAGTGATGCGAGTTAAATATCATGTTCCTTTCTCCTGTCTGAAAGAATTCAGAACTGTCCTTTTTGAAGCTAAAGCTGCCTTTAAAGTACAAGTATTCTGGGGGAGGCTCTAAGCTCTACGCTTATTAAAATCAGTGGCTTACTTTATTCTCAATAAAACTTAATGTAAAGCATTCTCATTTGTATTAATTAAGATATGTATACCTATGCTTAAAACTGGCGAGATCGGGTCAATAGCCAAATTAAATATATGCCACCAACAATACCCGTCATCCTGCCTATGGGCACGCTTGCTTGAAAAGGTAACCATTGAATTAAAACGTCCGCAGTTAAGACCAACAACGCGCCCATAAGAGCTGAGGAGAATAAGGATAATGCTCGCGACTTTCTCAATCGACCAACTAATTGAGGAGCAGCAAGGGCAATAAAGGCAATAGGTCCAGCAGCTCCTGTCGCGAATGCGGCTAAGACCACAGCAAAGAAAATCATAGAAAGACGGACTCGCTCTACTCGGATACCCAGCTGAGTTGCGATGTCATCCCCCATCTCTATCATGGCAAGCGCACGCTTTAGCATCATCATAAAAGGGAGGAGGAGAAATACCCCTATAAGTACAGGATAAACATGTGTCCATGTCCTAGCATGCAGTGATCCTGCAAGCCATAGATTAGCCAAAATGGCATTGTCCAAATTACCCTTAACTAACATCAGGCTGTTCAGCGCACTCAAAATGGACCCGACCCCAATACCAGTGAGTATTAAGCGATACCCTCCAACCACTCCTGCTTTTACCGCGAGTAAGTAGACGATAACGGCCGTGATTACTCCGCCGACTATCGCCGCGATTGCAACTTCTATTGCCCCTTGCTCAAACAAAACTATTTGAGCAATTGCACCGGTCGCAGCCCCCGTAGTGAAGCCAATGACATCTGGAGAACCAAGAGCATTTCTTGATACCGATTGAAATACCGCACCAGAAATGCCTAACGCAGCCCCAACAAAGACCGCAGTAAGAACCTTAGGTAGTCTTATGTTAAGAATTATTCGATCTTTTACGCCCCCCTCTCCAACCCCAAGAATGATATCGGCCACTTGAGGCAACGAGATATTAAACTTACCCAATGTCATGGAATAAGTTGCAATAGCGCAAACTGATATCAACAAAATCAAAGCGACAAGTATATGAGACGGTTGATAACAGAAAGAAAACTGACCGAAGCGTACAACACTTCCCGAGCCAGAATTTTGAAGAGTGTAAGGCTCAATCATCATAGGGGAGATATCTTCCAACGTTTCACTAAGAATACAAAGAATGGCCCGCCGATTAGAGCAATCATAATGCCTACACTGATCTCATTGGGATACCCGACGATCCGGCCTAGTACATCGGCGACAACCGCCAGAATGGATGCAATCAGTAAAGAGAAAGGCATCAACCATTTATGATCCGGCCCCGCCGCCATCCTTGCAATATGAGGGGCAGTAAGACCAACAAAGCTGATAGGACCAGCCGCCGCAGTAGAGGTCCCCGCTAAAACCACAATAGCAATAGAAGCAAAACACCATATTTTGATCGGGTTAACACCTAAGGCGTGACCAATATCGTCCCCTAACGAGACAGTATCTAAGGCTTTACTTAATGAAAATGCGATTACTAATCCAATGGCTATTAACATGGCAG
This sequence comes from Vibrio sp. FF266, assembly GCF_041439695.1. NCBI lineage: Bacteria > Pseudomonadati > Pseudomonadota > Gammaproteobacteria > Vibrionales > Vibrionaceae > Vibrio > Vibrio sp. FF266. The sequence goes on along the minus strand of NZ_JBGOOO010000019.1, from coordinate 39,993 downwards.
CCGGGATCAAGACATCGTAACCTCGCCCTTGAAATGACCCCACAGCCCAATGTCTATATTGTTCAAACACCATTTCATTGCTGTTTATTGTGATCATATGAGTCAGTGCAAGCAACACAACCGACAAAGCAGTTCCCGCCAATACAACTCTTACAGGGTTAACCCCTTTATTGACCCCAGCAAGTGCAAAAACACCCGCTCCGGAAACAGCCGCCCCAAGTAAACCAAACCACATCACATAGGCCATATCATGGATGCCCAGAAAGGCTATCGCTGAGACTATGGCAACTGTCGCCCCCGCATTGACACCGAGTATCCCAGGGTCTGCTAATGGGTTACGAGTTAAGCTTTGCATGATAACGCCAGCAACACCAAGCGCACCGCCAACAACTAAAGCTAACAAGGTGCGTGGAATTCGAAGGTGGACAACCAATAGATGATCACTGTTGGTTGGATCAAAAGAAAAAATCGCATCCAAAGTCACTACCGGCGATATGTAATGCGTGCCGATAAAAAGGCTAAAACACGAGGCAAAAAATAACAACACGACTCCCGCCATCAGCCATCGTCGTCGTTGTCCATTTCTTATCTGTTCAAATGCTTCTGCAGGACCAGCAATACTTGTCATTACGGACATCCTTTACCCATTGGCATTAGCCATTAACCTGCATTTGTATCTCGTTCAAAAAGCTGAACAATGTCGTTAACGATTTCAGTGGCACTATACATATCGATACGAAATGAATTCTCACCTAGGCCAAAGACTTGTTTATTCTGGACGGACGGAAGGTTGATCAAGATTGGGTCATGCATGAATCGATTAGCGCTGTCGTCGCTCGCTTCTAGCAAAAATGTCGTATCGGCTTTAAGTTGAGTCAGCAGTTCAAAGTGGACGCGCATAAAATCTGATAAAGGCACGGTGTTGTCATGCCATTGACGATTTTGCACTTCCATTTTAAAACCAAGATCAGTGAGCAAGTCCGCATGAACGCCATCCTCTAAAGCGATAGCATTGGTAGCTCCAGGTCCAAAATACGCCACAATATTGGTTTCGCCTTCTGGTATCTGTAGCTTGTTTTTACTCTGGTTAACGAACAACTCAAACTGGCCAATTTTTTGTTGGGCTTGTTCTTCTAACCCTGTCGCCTGTCCAAGCCTCAAAGCCAAGTCTTGCCATGATTGTGCGGTGTAATCCAAAATAATGGTTGGTGCTATTTGCTTAAATTCAGCGATTTGATCTCTCGCCGAATCACCACCGCGCCATGCTACAACAATCAAATCAGGTTCATAGATATAGGCAGACTCTAAATCAACGCTGCCGGCAGGCCATGCCTTTTCCACGCTTCTCTGTTCAGCAATATCTGCCCATTGACTAAAAAACTTCCCTTCATAAGTGAGTGCTGTTGCGGCTAAAGGAGCATCAATAGCCAGTAGCGTCCCACTAATCGTCACCGAGGTAGAAAGGATTCGAGTCGGTTTAGATGGGATCACTGTCTGTGAGCCATCCGCATTAACGAAAGTCTTGGGGTAAGTATTTTGAGATGTCATTTCGGTTTCTGCGAAAACAGAAGCCGAAGCTGAAATCAAAAAAACAACAATGATTTTAAAAATTATATTGATTCTCATTTACTATTTACACTTCATTTAGTTTGCGTTTAGTGAATTAAATGGTCTTACTACTGGGAGTTTGAGTCTGAATAACTTTTCTGAATTAAGCCATTAAGCCATTAAGCCATTAAGCCATTAAGCCATTAAGCCATTAAGC
>NZ_JBGOOO010000019.1:0-38130 GCF_041439695.1 Vibrio sp. FF266 | reverse complement strand
CCATTAAGCCATTAAGCCATTAAGCCATTAAGCCATTAAGCCATTAAGCCATTAAGCATATGCTAACTATATTCATATAGAACAATCAAGATAAATCCGGTTTTCGCTAGCGGATACATTAGTATAATTTCGTTTTAAGCAATTGATAAATAAATAACTTAAATAACCCAACTAACGTACATCGCACCGTTAAATCGACATGTAGTAACCTTTGTATTTCGTGACCAACAAAAATTAACTTAGCGGGCTAACACGACAACACACCCCCCAATTAAATAAAATAGCCGAACTTTATTCGCTCGGCTTTCTCTGGAAGGTTTATTAAAGTGATTATAAAATCTCGTCGGCAACCTCTTTTGCGTTCCGACATTTAATCAACTTGCGTGTAAACACCTTACGCTCAAACGTTTTACTCAGTTTCTCTGCTACATCTTTTAGGTGAGATGGCTTTAAACCCAACGACAGAAACGCACTCTCCTCGCTAAAACCTTCTAAATGTTTTCCCGTCACTTGCTCATAAGCTTCGATAATCGACCCAAATTCTGATGTCGTTAACGTCGTTTTAGCGTTGTTCGGTTTCTCATTGTTCTGAGTAACAGAAGCTGAAGCGAGTTGTGGAGAGCTCACCGTCTGAGTCATTGAACGAACCAACTCTTCTCGCGCTTGAATCCGGTCAAACTTTCCATTTCGAGAGAGAGGCAGTTTATCCAATTCAAGTAACTGAGAAGGTACATGGGAGTTTGGTAAGCATTGCTGTGCAAAGTCACGAATAGCAGCAGCATTAGCGACTTGGCCATCCGCCACTTTATAGATCGCACCTAACGCTACGTCTCCATTACGTTCGGTATAGTCGACAATCAAAACTTGCTCAATCAGTGGGCAGCGATTTAACTCTTTCTCAATATCGGGTAACGACACACGGACGCCCCTAACCTTCACATAGCCATTAACCCGACCAGCAAAAATAATGGTGCCATCTTCACGATAATAGCCTAGATCACCGGTTCTAAACGCTCTGACCTCACTACCTAGAGCATCAATTATCGTCACAAAATCAGTTTGTGTAAGCTCTCCATCAGATAAATACCCTGACGCAAGGTTTACTCCTACTGTCATGATCCGACCTGCTACTCCTTGTGGAACATGTTTACCCAATCCATCCATAATAAAGTACTGATTTGCAGGGAAAGGCCTGCCATAAGGAATAACCGATTTGTCTTCGTCGGTAACAAAGTGCCAGATACTCCATATCGTGGTTTCGGTAGGACCACCAATTGAGACAAGGCGAATATCTTGCTCCAGCGCTCTAAGTTCATCAATCGTTTTAGGTTTAACGTAATCCCCCCCTTGGCAAACTAAGCGTAGAGATTTGAGTTTTTCACCCTGCATACAAGACAACAACATTTCCATCAATGCCGGAACTGACTGCCAAATAGTAATACGGTGCTTCTCAACCAATTGATTCCAACGAATCGCGTCTTTTTCTTCACCAGCCTCTGGTAATACAATGGTTGCCCCGCAAGTAAACGAAGCATAAATATCAAACACAGAGAGATCATGATGGAACGGCGTTACGCACATCAACACATCTTCAGACGTTATTTGCCAAGCTTTACACGTTTCCCCGATGACATTGGAAGTTGCTCTGCTGTTCACTACAACGCATTTAGGTTTACCTGTTGTTCCCGATGTATACAGATAATAAGCACCATGCTCACTTTGACTAAGCACCTCTAAGTCCGTATTGGAGAGTGATGGATAAGCCTGCTCAACAGGTTGCAATAGTGCTTGATAGAGCACTGAATTTTTACGCTGTGACGTTTGGTTAGTTACCACTAAATTGGCATTGCAATTACTCAGTAGGTAATCCAAACGCTCTTCTGGTGATGAAGCATCGATAGGCACCCATATAATCCCTGATAATGAACAGGCAATCGTCATCACTAAATGCTCAGGGCTCTTTGGCAAACAGATGGCCAACACATCACCTTGCTTCAAGCCAAGGTGAGCAATATGCTGCATCACCTTATGGACGTCCTCCCCAAATGCCTTGTAGCTGATATGCCGTTCACCACAAATGACCGCGATATCATCACTCGCATTTTCCGCAAGATTACGCGCTATCTTGGATAAGAACTTGGAGCATTCAAACTCTTTTACATCACAGTTCAATTTATAGTGTTCAAGGTTGAGTACCTTATGTGAAGGGATGTCAAAATCATGGGTCTCACATACGGTCTCAATGTGACGCTCTATCGATTCAAGTATGGAGACAACCACTCGTTTATCTAGTGCGTCAACCGCATAGTCAAAACTCAATACTAGATTTCGCCTTTCATCAAAATTAAGGCGGATATCTAACGCGACTTGAGGGGTTTGGGTTATACCATCAAAGAAGACGAGTTCATCGTCATCGGATAATGCATCCCAAGTTAGACCATTCGTCACTACAACAGGTAAAGCCAATGAACTGGTTCGCGAAGTCATTAACTGACGATTGATATCAACACCAGAAAAGTCGAGATGATCAAGCGCCTCAAACATATCATTTTGCATACCCTGTGCTCGCTCTAGCAAGCTGCCTTTATTCTTTCGGTACTCCAAAATCACGAACGTCGAACCATTACCAAGAGGTTGATCGCTTTGTGGGATCGCTACCGGAAAACCAACTCTCATCTCTTGTTCTGTCGTCCAATACGACATCCCTTCAAGAACAAGAGCAGAAAGTGCTGAGTTCAAAAACAAGCTGTTGGCTGCACTCGCCATCGTTAACTGAGTTAATGCAGTTTTGTCTATAACAATGCTTTCTCGCTGGTAACGCGAAGCCTTTATATGATCCAATCGCTGTTTCCATGGAAGTGAAGGTGGCGCGCACTCTGGGTCAAGCTTACTTTGCCAGAACGACATATCTGCCTCCCTTTTGGCAGTGTCATGTTCACTATCAAAGTGATTGGTCTCAGCGCTGTTAGCACAGAGCTCATGCAAATGCCCGCTATTCTTTTTCAATAATTCAGAAAGAATCAGGGAGTGTGTTCTACCATCAACAATTAATGCATCAAAACTGGTAAAGACAATGGTCTGATAACCGATATCAGAGTCAGGCAATTGAATAACAGAAACACGCCATGGCGACTTCGACAGGTCGTGCATCGTGTGATTACTCACTTGACGAATTTTACCAACTCTCTCTAGCGCTTGCTCAATCGACAAGTGTCGAAAGTCATGGGAGTCAAAATTCAAAGTCACCTTAGACGACACCTGCTGAACAAGCTTGTTCTCATCGATGTGCATCCGTAACGCATCGTACTTTTTTACCAATGATTCGAGGCGAGACTCAACTAAGCTCGATTCTATTTTCCCTCGGTATTCCCGGAATTCATGCATCGCAGTGCCACCCATAGGGATATGAGTAGAGCGACCGAGTAGGTAAGATTTTTGTAGCTCTGTTAAAGGCTTTGGACAAGAGGTAACTAAGGGTAACGAAGGACATGCATAACCTAACTGAGCGAGCGTACTTTCCAAAGAGTTATGTATGCTATTAGGTTCATCAGCTAAAGATTGAACAATCGCAATAAACTTGTTAAACAAGGTATCGACAAAGCCTTTAGGGAACACGTCCATTCGCACATCCCAATTGACAAAAATACCTTCGTACGCAGGCGCGATTTGTGCATCTAATGTAACCTGAGCACCTTGAGAGATTATCCAGTTCATTTTTCCGAAGACTTTTGTGACTGCCTCAGAGAATAAATCATCACCTTCAACATCCATTCCCGATGTAAATACGATAGGCGATGCTTGCACGGTCCCATAGTAACGCGATAAATCTCGCATCACCGTTACACCAGAATAGCTTTCATGGTTGAGTAATTGGTTCAGTTGATTGGCAGTACGACGACAATGATTAAGCGTTGATTCTTGAGCTTTCAAGCTAGCGCTGTAGATCAGCAAGTTCGAGAAATCACCTATCGTTGTCTCTGCATCGTTCGTATAGAAACCGCGGTGAAAAGTCGGCACATTCAATCGAAAATCAGGGCTGTTACAAGAGCTACCTACGGCTTGAGAGAAAAGCGTTAGAAAAAGTTGGGTTAAGGTTAAGTGGTGTTTCTTGGCTAACTCTTCGATCGAAGACCGTTGCTCTTGAGTCAACTGATGTGTGAACCGCTGACTGTGCCCATGCTGACGATCAATATCCCCATTAACATACGGAAACTCAGGTGCTCCAGCGATGTCTGGTAATCGTTGTTGCCACCATGTCTTATCAGACTGTCGTTTAGCTACGAGGTAATTGTCCGCAGCTTGTTTATCTAAATATTCAAAGAACGAATTCTTCTCTTGTGTCTCGTTGCCTTGATGTTCATCGCTATAGAGCTTAGCCAACTCTTCGACTAAGATTCGGAAGCTCTGTGCATCCACAGCAATCATGTCTACGTCTATATGCAAACGGCACTGCACTTTAGAATGACGTGTGATACCGATCTGCGCGGCCTGCCCATTGTCTAAATCCAGTTTCTGGTCAGTAATAGCAGTGCGCTTCTCTATTAAAAAGTCACGGGTAGCCGATGGTGAAAGGTGTTCAATATCATCAATGATAAGTTGATGAACAGAAGATAAAGGAGCGATGGTTTGTTGACCACCAGAAGTAACTTTCATCCGTAACATAGGATGATTGATGTACAACTTCCTCACCGCACTTGCCAATTTTTCTGAGTCGATATTTTCACCATCAAATTCAGCATAAATATGAGCCGCTACGCCTCCCATCGATTGGCCTGTTTGCCTACCGACATAATAAGCAGCCTGTACAGTCGTCAATTCTCTCATCTTCATTTCCACACTCATTCATCCATTTAATGTGCCACGAGGCTTATTAAACTAATGTAATACACCAGCTTAAGAATAAACTCAAACAAAAATGATAAGCGTTATCATTTTTGTTTAATACTGACTAATATGAGTTGATGTACTGATTGTATTGGGCATGATCTCACTACATCACCCAACAATAAGCTTGACAACACCTAGCTCCTATTTCAATAATCCTCAAAATCAAATGATAATAATTATCATTTATTGGAATTGAATGTTTTCCAAATCATACCTGGACCGCGCATTTGATGAAGCCATAACATCAAGGAACACTTGTTTTAGGAGGAAGGATGCAAGAGTTAGAGAAGCAACTTAATTCAACCACGATAGAGCCACTGCCGAGTGTGATTGATGTAACGAGTGAAATCACTCTAGACGAAAAAAGTGAACGATTTATCCGTGATAAAAGATTCGAAATCACAGAAATTTTAAATGGGAAAGATAACCGTCTGCTCGTTATCATTGGACCTTGCTCCATCCACGACCCAGAGGCTGCTTTAGAGTATGCTCGTAAGTTGGCCGAACTACAGAACAAATATCGTGACCAGCTCTTGATCGTCATGCGAACCTATTTTGAAAAACCACGAACCCGCGTCGGTTGGAAAGGGCTCATTGTCGATCCCGATTTAGACAATAGCCATAAGATGAGTAAGGGGCTGTTTGTCGCAAGAAAATTCTTAAAAGATGTTGTTGATCTAGAGCTTGCAACGGCAACCGAGTTTTTAGACACCACCGTGTACCCATATGTATCTGATTTAATTTGTTGGGGCGCTATTGGAGCAAGAACCACTGAGTCTCAAACACACAGACAAATGGCTTCAGGCATCCCGTGCCCTATTGGGTTTAAGAATGGAACGGATGGCAATGTAACGATCGCGATTGACGCAATTCACGCCGCGAAATCTCCTCACCTAGTTTATGTCTCTGGTTTTGGTAATACACCCATGTCTGCAATGACACATGGCAACCCTAACGGACATATCATTTTACGTGGCGGAAAACAGCCAAACTATACTAACGTACACGTCTGTGATGTAACAAAACAATTAGAATTAAACGGCCTTAACCCCCGAATCATCATTGATTGTAGTCATGGGAACAGTCTGAAAATTGCCAAAAATCAACTCAATGTAGCCAGAAACATTGCAGAGCAAATCATTTCAGGAGAGCAGTACATCGCCGGCGTTATGTCTGAAAGCTTCTTAGTCGGAGGGGCGCAAAATATAGATGCGACGCCACTAACCAGAGGTCAATCCATCACTGATGAATGTCTAAACTGGGAAGATACCGTTGCAATTCTCGATGTCTTTGCAAATGCAATGGTAGAGGCAACTCATAAGAAATTATCGACGGTCGCTTAACCTAAAATTTTATATGGCGCATGCGCGCCATATAACTCTATGATGTCTAGTTATCGAGCGTTGCACCACCATCAATCCGCAAGTCATGCATAGTGATATGATTAGCTGCATTAGACATCAGAAACAATATCGATTGAGCAATATCTTTGGGTTCAGCAATCTTGTTGAGCGGAATACCTAGACGAAACTGCGTTGCATCTCCGGCAATGACCTGCTCCTCACCATAACTCTCATTCCAAAGTTGCAATTGCATTTCTGTACGTGTAGACCCTGGGCTCACAATATTGCAACGAATCCCCAAAGGCGCGAGTTCAATACCAATGGATTTTACAAACATGTGTAACGCCGACTTAGATGCTGCATAAGCCCCCATATTTGCTCTAGGAGTATTGGCAGCATTCGAACCGACAACAACCATATTCCCCTTCCCCCGATCTTTCATACACTTAGATACCGCCTGCATTGTGGCTAGAGCACCAAACGAATTGACCATAAATGTGTTTTCTATCTGCTCGAATGACATATCACACAGCGCACCTAAATGAAGAATACCAGCACAACTCACTAAGTGGTCAAACTCACCGTACTCTGCTACCCAATGATAAATACTCTGTTTTACTAACTCAGGTTTTGACAGATCCAACGGTTCAACCCAGAGCTGATCTGGATACTTTCTCGCTAGAGATTCAGATTTAGTCGCGAGGAGTTGGCTATCAATATCCGTAGCGAGCACCTTAGCTCCCGAGTCCAACAAACTCTCTAACGTGCTAAAACCAATACCTTTTGCAGCACCCGTTAATAACACTAATTGTCCTTCAAGAAATCTTTCCATATACCTAAACAACCGAATAATAAACAATCAAAATTGCGACTTTTGTATGCATTTACATAAAACAAAAATCAAAGAATGTGAGCAGCCTTCAATAATGACGATTTACATCAAATAGAAATCATTATCATTAGCATTTAAATAAATGTAAATGTAATCTTACTGACCAAAATAAGCAACCCGATGAAGTGCATGACAAATGAGTTCCTTTAAGAACATCAATGTAAGTAATTGCACATCGTCATAACGATCTATACACAAAGAGGGACCTGTTATGAAACGTGAAGTCATTGGCTATTCAAAAATGGAAAGTGATCTGCTAGATAGAGAGCTATTGTCATCTCCATTTTTCTTCGCTTCTCCCAGTAATACGATGATGGGTAAAGGTATTGAAAATGAGTTCCACCAGCCTATTGCATTTTCAGAGCTAGCCGAGAAGGCGAACGAAATGCTCCAGGCGGCTAAAAAATCAGAAGCCGATAATCCAGTGCTATTTGGTGTCGTCCCATTTAACGAAGAAAACCCGACTAAATTTATTATCCCAGAGCAGTTATTCATCTCTAGTAGTACAAGATCCTTACACTCAAATCCGCTTTCTTCTGCCGATGCGCACGTCATTTCTTCCCCAAGCGGTAATCATTATAAGCAAGGGGTATCCGACCTTCTTGATATGTTTGCCAACACAGAGCTTTCAAAAGTGGTTCTTTCTCGGGCTATTGAAGTAGAAACAGACGCTGATATTCAGCAGCAAACTTTGCTTCGTAATCTGTTATCAATCAACTCGAAAGGCTATACGTTCGCAGCGAATATCAATGACAACCAAAAGCTAATGGGGGCGAGTCCAGAACTCCTTGTTGCAAAAAAAGGCAGTTATCTCACCTCTAACCCACTCGCAGGATCGCGCCCGCGTTCTGAACTGGACGAACAGAATCAAAGCTCAACAAATTCATTGCTCAATACCAACAAAGATCTGCACGAACATGGTCTAGTTGTAGAAGAAGTTGAGCGTGTGATGAGCAAGTATTGCCACAACCTGTACACACCTATGATTCCATCAGTCATAGAAACAAAAACCATGCTTCATCTCTCCACGGAACTAGAGGGTCAAGTCAGTAACCCTCACACTAATGTGTTGGAAGTCGCTGCTGAATTACACCCTACCCCTGCAGTTTGCGGTTATCCGCGACAGAAAGCGTATGAAGCTATCCGAAAATTGGAGCAATTCGACCGAGGGTATTTTACCGGTATGGTTGGTTGGTGTGATTCAAGAGGTAATGGGGAGTGGGTGGTGACGATCCGTTGTGCTGAGGTCCAAAAACGACAAATGAAAGTTTTTGCTGGAGCAGGTATTGTTGATGAATCACATCCACAAAGCGAACTGGATGAAACTGGTGCCAAAATGAACACCATCTTAACGGCAGCAGGTATCCAACTTAAAGATATGTTGACGGCATAGGTAGACTCATAATGTCGAATGAACATATGGATTATACAGATTGGCCAACACCCCAAGCTTCTTTGTATAGAGAGCTAGGTTATTGGCAAGACAGAACTCTTTTCGATCATTTTCAGCACTCAGTTGAGCGGTGTGGTAACAACATGGCTCTTATCTGTGGTGAGCGTCAATTTAGCTATTTACAAGCCGCAGAGAGAGTGTCTCAAATGGCTTCAGGTTTTCAGTCTTTAGGGTTAATGAAGGGCGACAATGTCGTATTACAAATGACAAACGTAGCCGAATTCTATTTCTGCTATTTTGCCTTGTTACAGAAAGGTATTCGACCCGTTTTAGCTCTTCCCGCTCATCGCTTCTCAGAAGTATCTTATTTTTGCCAACACGCCAAAGCCAAAGCTTACATTGTAGATGGGAAACATACTGGCTTTAATTACCAAGCCTTAGCTAAGCAAGTGTTAGATGAAAGTAATGAATTAGAACATATCATCGTTCGCTGTGATGCTACGGACTTGGCAGATCCAAGGTTCACATCGCTTGATGATTTCACGGGGCAACCCGATGATAAACAAGAAGCAGAAGCATCTGAACTGGCATTTTTCCAATTGTCAGGTGGAACAACCGGTACGCCAAAACTGATACCTCGAACCCACAATGACTATGCTTATAGCGTGATTGGCAGTAACACTATCTGTAAGTTTACTGAAAACACTCGCTACTTATGTGCGCTGCCGGTTGCACATAATTTCCCATTAAGTTCACCGGGAGCTTTAGGGGTCTTTTTCGCTGGAGGTACGGTTGTTCTTACGCATGACCCTACCCCAAAATCAGCGTTTAAACTAATTGAAGAGCATAAAATTACCGTATCGGGCTTAGTTCCCCCACTAGCACTGCTGTGGATGGAGCAGGCTCAATCCACTACTCATGATCTTTCAAGCTTAAAATTAGTTCAAGTCGGTGGCGCTAAGTTTAGCCAAACGGCGGCTACAGACCTACCAAACAAGTTAGGTTGTCAGCTTCAACAAGTCTTTGGTATGGCTGAAGGGCTAGTGAACTACACTAGATTGGATGATCCTATGGAAGTTATTGCCTCTACCCAAGGGCGCCCTATTTCACAACATGATCGGATTAAAATCGTGAATGAAGAGGGGGAGTCAGTATCCTGCGGAGAGGAAGGTTTTCTTCTCACTCAAGGTCCTTACACCATTCGCGGCTATTACCAAGCAAAAGAACACAACCGTCTTTCATTCGACCAACAAGGGTTTTATCACACTGGTGACATAGTTAAACAGACTAAGGACGGTAATATCATTGTAACAGGGCGAGATAAAGACCAGATTAACCGAGGGGGGGAAAAGATTGCAGCAGAAGAGGTCGAAAACCATCTAATTCGACACGATGGGGTTCATGATGCCGCTCTCATTGCGATACCTGACGACTACTTAGGAGAACGAAGTTGCGCTGTAATCGTTAAAGTCGAAGGGGCAGACATAAATCCCTTCAAACTAAAATATTTCCTACGTGATTGTGGCTTAGCTGATTACAAAATCCCAGATTTAATCAAATTTGTCGATTCATTGCCCAAGACACCTGTCGGCAAAGTGAATAAGAAACGCCTCCGAGATGCGTATGCTTAAGCACCCAAAGGTACTAACAAAAACCGATCTCATGAGATCGGTTTTTGTTTTCTAAAACAGGCAAGCTAGTACTCTTCATCCATAACTTCATGGCGTTCATCATGGTATGCTTCTTCATCCTTACCTCGTTTCCAGTAAGGAATCGCATACATATCTTTTCTAGACAGCTTGTACTCTTGTTTAAGCGCTTTACGACACGCAATCACGCTTTCATTTTCACCCGCAATGAAAGCCGAAAGCGAGTGAGATCCATTAGGTGCAATTAAGCCGGAAATGGCTTTGCTCAATAGATATTGATCACTCTTTTCGTCTCTCATTAGCCACTTCAAAACCAGACCTTGCGGATGCTTAATATCATGCTTATCTGCAGCATCCTCTATCTCGATAAATACATGGCCTTGAGTGTCGGAGGGAAGGTTCTCCAAAATAGCACTAATGGCTGGTACTGCTGTTAGGTCTCCCGCAATAATATACCAATCTGCGGGTTCAATTAATGGCTCAGGCCCAGCAGGGCCTACAAGGCCAATTTGGAAACCTTGTTCTGCTTTAATCGCCCACCCACCGCCGGGAGAATCGGTTCCGTGGATCACGAAATCGATATCAAGCTCATTCACATCGGCTCGATACTTTCTGACGGTATAGGCTCGAGGCACGGGTTTATGCTCAGGCCAAATCACAGTTTCACCTTCTCGATAAGGTAACTGCAATATCCCACTCTCCCTATTGGGGAAAAACACTTTTATGTGTGTACCATTTTGATCTTCAGGGAACCCTTTTAAAGAGTCGCCCGTAACAGTCACTCGCAGTAGATGCTTTGAGATCTTCTCCTTACGAACAAAGTCCAACAACATCGGATGTAAACGCACTGGTTGATCGCTCATCAATTTACCTCTTAAGAAATTCTATAAATAATTGGCGCTAACTTGCGAGCAATTATGCTGGTACTTCTTCTGCGTGGTTCTTCAGTGTCGCTTCGATTGCTTGCCACCACTCTTGCAATGAAACCGCTTCAATGAGCTGAGCGAATGAGATATTTGCGCCCTGCTTATTCCACTTCTCTACAAGTGTCATCGCTCGCATCGAATCTAGCCCCATGAAGATTAGATTTTCATTCACATCAATCTCTTCATAAGAAACACCTAATGTTTCGGCCACGTCAGACTGCAAAACATTGAGGCTAAGAATACTCTCTTCATTTGGGTTGATTTCCGCTATAGCTTTATCGAGTGTTTTAATGCTTCCCGTTCGGCCTGATATGTAATTGAGAGTGTGGATATGGTCTTCACGCGAAAAATCCGCGATCGCATCACCGATAATAAAGGGCTGTACATCCAACATGAATGCATCCAAAGCAGTCGATAAAATGCCAATGTGCCCGTAAATACCAGAGATGATCAGCTGAGTTTTTTGATTGTCTTTCATGTAATCAAGCAATGGGGTTTTCTTAAATGCACTGTAACGCCATTTAACGTACTCAATATCATCGCTTTCTGGAGCGAGCGTTGATACGACAGGAGTATGATCGCCGTTTAGCCCCGGACCCCAAAAGTCAGTTAACAAGGCTCTATCTTTTGGGTCTTGATTTGCGGGTTGTGCGGTATATACAACCGGGATTCCCGCTTGTTTCGCTACGTGTTTTAACTGCTGAATGTTCGTTAAAATGTCCGCCATAGGTGACGAATCAGCCTCATAGTAGCTCACAAAATACTCTTGCATGTCGTGAATTAAAAGTACCGCTTTACTAGGTTCGATCGTCCAGTTCGTTCTGTTTATTGGAAACTCATGGTGTTCTGGCAAGTCGTAACTCGCTATTTTCGGTATAGTCATTTGTAATTGTCCTTAATACTCTAATCAGCACTGACGCTCTCTTCTGTCATCTGATCAATTAAATCTTTGGCGCTTAGTAGTCAAAGTGGTGATCCAACAGGAATATGTGTAACCCTCTAATACATACTCAACGGATAAGTTCAAAACACTCTTATCACGTTGCCGTATTTTCGGGTTCTTCTGCTGAAAGCCCCCTTTCGGTACGCCAATGTTTAATTTGCTGATTAATGTACCAATGGGTGATACTAGAGAATAACGTTTCGACATACTCGCTACTCATCCCGGCCTCTTCTGCCCATTTTTTTCGGTCTTCTAGCATTTCAGCGACACGCTCTGGTGCCGGAATACTCTGCTCACTGGGCTTAAATTGTGCGGCGGCTTTGACATACCCTAACCGCTTAGAAAGAATATGAACGATCTCCTTATCAAGGGTATCTATTCCGATTCGTATATCATTGAGACTTTCGCAAACTTCTGGCTTCTTTATAGATGACACGTTGATTTCCTTTAGTCTTTGTTCCCTGTAATGACCCATTGAAGAGTGTAATAATAGAAGCACCTTTCTCAGGCTCGACGACAAGTCATCCTTCTAGAGCACTCTCGATTCAATCAATAGGACGTTGTTTATCGACAATATAGAGCTACGGTAAGCAGCTCGCGTTAGTTAAACTGGCGTATTAACCCAAGGTTCACCACTTGGACCAAGCAATCGCTTTTTATCAATTTTACCTACCGCTGTTTTGGGCAGATTAGAGACAATGAGCAATTCGTCTGGCTGTTTGAAAGAAGCCATCCCTTGGTCTTTTAGGAAGGTGCGTAGCTCTTGCAAAGTTGGGGAAAGCCCCCTTTTCACGACAGCGACTCCGATCCTTTCGCCTAGATGTTTATCAGGTACCGCAACCACGGCGACCTGTGCAACATTAGGATGCATAAGTAAATGCTCTTCGATTTCATCGGTAGCAATACACTCACCAGCTCGGTTTACGACGTCCTTAATTCTGCCAGTCACAACGATATATCCCCTCTCATCAACAATGGCTCGATCTCCACTTCGGTAGAAACCATCTTGAGTAAATGAGCGTTGGTTGTGTTCCTCTGCACGGTAATACCCTCTTAAAGTGTAGGGACCGCGAGTGAGTAGTTCGCCTTCTTCACCCATTGGAACAGTGTTCCCCTCAGCATTGACTATGCGAACCTCATCCCAGCGACTTACAGGTCGACCTTGTTTCGTCGCAACCAAGGTTTCATCATCCCCTAACCGAGTACAGGCGATCAGGCCTTCTGCCATACCAAAAACTTGTTGGAGTGCGCCGGGAAAGGTTTTTTGAACATCAAGAGCATCAGAATAGGCTAGCTTCGAGCCACCGACTTGCATCAGTCTTAGGCTAGATGTATTCGCACTTTCCCATTCTTTAGCCGCATTCCATAGCTGCGCAAGCGCGGGAACCAAAGCTGTCGCCGTCACTTTATTTTTCTCGATAACATCAAAGCAGTAATCAGGACTGGGGTTGGAACTGAAAATGGCACTTCCTCCAACATCAAGCGCTCCCAATAAACCGGGACAACCCAAAGTAAAATTATGCGCGGCAGGTAACACTGCGAGGTATACCTCGTCGGACGACAACTCACTTGCTGCTGCACAACTTTGGATGTTGAGACGATAATCGTTATGACTTCTAGGAATGAGCTTAGGTAGTCCCGTCGTTCCACCAGAAACTAAAAACAAAGCAGGATGATTTGGGTTTGGTCGTTCAGGAACGAACTGGCCAATATTACCCAGAGGTAAAGACGGATACTTTCCAGAGTCTCCCACAATATAGATATGCTTAAATGAAAGGGACTCTTCCGACAGTGAGTCAGCTATGTGTAGTGCTCTTCCATCGTTTTCTAAGTTAGAACCGAAGTAGGCCCTTGCGCCAGATACTTTCATGAAATGGCGAATTTCAACAATACCATGTGCCGGCAGTGCCAATACCGGAATCAAGCCAGCTCTTTGTAAAGCAAAAAACACTTTTGCGAAATAAATGCTGTTAGACACCTGAAATACGACCCGGTCTCCAGCTTTTAACCCGACCTCTTTTAAACCCGCGGCTATTCTGTCTGCTTCAGACTGCAACTCTTCATAAGTAAGGCTACCCGTCGGATCGGCTACTGCAGGTTTAGTTGGATGCAGAGCAACCCCTTCACTCAAAATTGCCCATAAAGGTGTGTTTAACCATAAGTTGTTCTGTTCAAACTTCGCAGATTGACGATCTGGTTGATCAACAAAGCCATATAACAAGCCATATAACAAGCCATCTTGACAAAGCTTCTCCTTGAGCACGGTTTCCATGTCATTCCTTATTGTATGTTGAAGTGCTAAGACCAACGCTTGGAAGTATTAAGATACCCAAATCGATTCAGCACAATTGACGCCTATCAATACATGTAAATGCTAATAATAATCATTTGTATATAACAATCAAGTGGTGATATCGTGTATAGCGAATTTGAGTGAAATATTGGAAGTAGAAGATAAACTTCCGAAAGAAAAGGAAATTATTTTGTCTAAGCAAGAAGCAAATATTGATCTGGTAGAAATAATCAGTCAGGTATTAAGTGTTCCAGTCGAATCGGTAAAGCCGGACGTTAACCTCATCGAACTCGGTTTGGATTCAATCAGTATGATGCGCCTAACAGGCCAACTAAGAAATGCAGGGATAAACATTAGCTTTGCCCAATTAATGGCGACGCCAACACTCGAATCTTGGCAGACGATCATGACCTCTACTGAAGCTACAGCCTAAATTAAGGTTCTGACTTCTAGCACCTTAAACATTTTGACAACCGTTTGGGATCAATAAACGCCTTGCTTTGAGCAAGGCGTTTTTATTATATCTAACCGATTAGAAGTACAATTCTACTGAACCACCAATTTGGCGAAGTGCTTGCTTCGTAATATCGTCTCCACCGAAATTGAATGTTTCTTTCTGAGAATCAAACAAGTTTGTAGCGAATAAAGACATACGTCCGTTAGTAAACACATACGCAACTTGTGCATTTGCAACCCAGTAAGCATCAATACTCTGGTTAGCTGAGTTTTCAACGTCACTGAAGTAATCTCCAGTGTAATTCGCATTACCACTCAATTCGAAATTCTCAGCAAACATGTATAAAGCACCGAAGCTTGCCGTCAAAGAAGGGGCACGAGCGAGTTCTTTTGAGCTATTAGCATGATCTTTGTAGCTTGTTTTCAACAAACCAAGTGAAGCCAATAGCTCTAGGTTAGATGTTGTTAACCAACGGCTTCCTAGTTCTGCACCGTAAGTATATGCTTCATCAACATTATCAACTTTCACATCACCTTTTGATGAAGTCTCCAGTACTTGGAAATTATCATAGTCGTTGTAGAAGACGTTAGTTGTTAACTCAAGTTCATTATCTAGCAGACTATGGCGAGTGAAGAATTCATAGTTCCAAACGTATTCGTCTTCATACGTATATGAAGAAAATGCCCACGTTTTGTTATTGAAGCCAACACCGCCACCTCCAGAGTTAAAGCCCTTAGCTGCTCGGATACCCACGGTTTGATCTGATTCAGGCTTATAGGCAACTTCAAGCTTAGGAAGGAATACATTTGATGTTTCATCATAATCTAAGCCGAAGCGACCCGGGGCAACATAGCGTTTTTTGCTTTCGCGTTCGAATCGCCCTGCCGCTACAACTTCGATGCTCGGCATCACCAAGTACGTCACTTCAGCGAATGCCGACATAGCACGGTTTTTGCCTTCCATTGGTATAGATGACCCAGTCTGTTCAAATACATCATCATCTTCAGATTTGAAGTAGCGTAAACCAAACAAACCAGAAAGATCTTCGCTAAGGGAATCAAATCGAACCAAAGGCTCTATTTGGAACTCATTACCTTTCGATTTGAAATCCTGCTTTCTGCCCGCAGGATCAGTGATTCGATCGTAGGTGCGATCGGTGTAGATCAAATTATTTTCGAACACTAACGTATCTGAGATGTCATAAGATACATCCCAAATGCCGCTTGTTGACTGAGTTTCGTAAACAGCTCTATTGATCTTTGTCTGTTGAGATTCAGATTGAGGTCCAACGGTATCCATATGGGCAATCGTTAACGTGGTTTTGAACCCAGGAAGGCCTGCTGGCTCTAGTAAAAATTTACCGCGAGCTGTCGTCATCTCAATTCGATTAGGGTCACCGACAGGTTCATAGGCAGTAAGGTCTGCATAACTACTGCGTTTTTGTTGATCAACACTCAACCTGAAGGCCAGTTGATCTTCAAGTATTGGCGCTGAGATTACCGCAGCGGTTTGAGAATAGTCTTGCTGACCAATAGCAGCCTTAACTTTGCTCTCAAAATCGTAAGTCGGATCATTGGATTTTAAAACGATAGCACCCGCAGAAGCATTTCGACCTTGGACATAGCTTTGCGGTCCAAGATAAATTTCCGCTTGCTGCATATCCCATAAAGAGCGAGGACCGAACGCGACTTCAGAATAGCTGAGTGAGCGTCCATCAATTGAAAGATTCAATCTTGGCACAGAGCCACCAAAGGCTGCAAGACCACCGAATGAAGGACCTGACCCATCAACACCACGAATCGATGGTAGGTTATTACCCTGACCTGAATCTACAATGTTCGGTGTTAGCTGCAGCAAGTCATCGACCTCAGATGCACCTGGAGTAGTCGCAATACGATCTTCATCATACACATGCACGCTTGAGCCCGTATCATAAATCGAACGTTCTATTTTCTCGCCATACACGGTAACTTCAAAAGTAGTTTTTTCTTCGTTAGCGGTAGTTTCATTATTATTGTTCGTCGCTGCAAAAGCTTGACCACTGACACAAAGTCCCATGATGATTGCAGATAAAGTACGTAGCTTGAATTTGCTATTTCCTAGCTCATTCACTGCCGCGGGGCGTAATGCTGTCATTTAAAATTCTCCTTGATTAAGCATTAACTTTAGGTGGGCTCATGTACGGCATTTATAAGGAAAACTAGGGAAGACATTCAAAGGTTGAAAACGCAACAACTCAAAACGAGTATCAGCTGTACTTCCTTAGCTCCTTATTGACCACTGCTTTAATACATGAGCCAAAATTCCGACTAAAAAACGTCACATTGAACAAGGCCTAAATCACTCAACGAATAAATTGAAAAATGATTTTCCTTTCAATGACCTGACGAATTTTCAACCGTACTTTATCGGTTGCATATTTAAATGTAAAGCATTCTCATTTGATATTGATAATAATTATCATTTTTAACGATTGGCTTGGGTTTGGCATTCTGATTTTTGATGGTTAGAGCACCTAACGAGATGCCCTATTCATAAGGAGGGTTGAAACAAAAATTTAAAAAATAAGACAGCATTAAGCTTATGCAGAATTAATCTAAGACAGAATTTAGAGCTTTAGATAGGTACTTTAGTAAATGATTAGCATGATCAGTTAGTTCATGCAGTTCAAAGAGGTTGCTCTCTGCCTCTATCTTTAAATACATGTTTTTCGCTTGCCTTGAGCCGCGAAAGGTTACGTTAAACCCGTCCGCAATTCCACCAGCAATAATACGACGTTTCGTTGAGCACCCATGAAATTCTGTCGATTCAAAAGGCAAAATATTAATGAATGGTGAAATAAAATAGTGTCCGCCAGATGTGCATTTATTCTCTACTCGATACCGTCCATGGCAATAATTTCCCCTAAGCTCTTTTACCGCCCTTCTGAGATATGAATCCACCGACTCATCATCGGCAACCTCTCCGATATAAGGAATAGTATTGACCATTAATGACGGTAGGTTTGCACAAGGATTACCCATTCTATTCATAAATGGTAGCCACACAGGCAAAGGAAAAGACGTCTGTTCGTCTGATCGCCAATGCCTATAAAGATACGCTGTACACAGTAAGGTGAGAATGTCACTCCAACCAATCATTAATTGCTTAGATACCGTGATAAGAGAATCACTAATCGACTCAGGAACATCCCTCTCACAATAAACTGTATCAGATACCGAGATATCGTGGTTACTCAGCGTCAGATTGGCTGAATCAAGATAATTACCCCAATAAGATCGGTCAACATCGAAACGGTCACTGTGCAAATAATCGGTGTTTTCTTTGAGGTAAACCTCGAACGTCTTAAAGCGGTGTGTAGGCTCGGTGTTATTCATTAAACACAGATAAAGCTCCGAACAACGCTGCTCAATTAGACTCATACTGTAACCATCGACCGCAATATGATGAGTTCTCAGATACCAAAGTACTTGCTGTGCTCCAACAACATAGAGCTGTACTTTTGTAATCACATCCTTTTCCAAATCAATGGCCGTCTCGACATCAGAGCGCAAATATGCATTTACTTGTTCTTGCGCGCTTTCTTCTCCGCGTAGATCGATGACCTCCACTGTGGGTTTTGCGTCAAAACAAACCATTTGAACTGGATAATGCTGATCTTCCAATCGTCGAAATCTAAGAAGCAAAGCTTCCGCTTCTGAAACAGTCTGATTAATGGCATCAGCTAATTTTTCGAGATCGATAGAGCCTGAAATTTCCAAACAATGGGCTACTGTCGATAAAGGCCTATCTGGATGTTGAACGAATTCGTCCCAATACGCTTCCTGCGCATTAGTCAGTGGATACCAATCTTGGCGAGTCATTATGCTTTTTACCCAATTGATTAAGTTATTCGTAAGCCGCACGCACCTGCATCAATAACAAAGTACGTTCTACTTATTGTTGCCATGTTGCGACAGAAAGCGCTTGATCATTGAACCTACAATATCAGGTGCTTCTTGATGTGACGCATGTGCTGTCTGCGGAATGTTGGCAAAACAGCTGCCAGAAATTTTGCCTTTTAAAGCCACTGCCTCATCAAGAGAAAATATAAAATCGTTATCCCCTCTCATAATCAATGTTGGACAAAGAATCTGTTCAACTAAACCACAAGGATAACCCGACGCCGTTTTATCAAACCAAGCCTCTTTAACTGCATCAACCAGCTTAGGAAAATCTGGTTCTGGGTTAGTTGCCTCGTACAAAGCAACGTCGTCAGAGAACCTGTTGCGCCAAAAATCCGGAGTTAAACTGGATAATAGTTTCATAGATGGATCATCAATATTCACCTGCCATTGTGAACCGAGTGTCACCAAGCAAGAAACCCTATTTGGTTCTTGAGCGGCTAAGCGGTAGCCTACAATGCCGCCATCACTGAAACCAAATATCGAATATTGCTTAATTCCTAAAGCGTCGAGTACGGAATGAGCATCTTGCTGATACTGGCTGTAACTAAGTCGTACCCCCCCTAGCTCCGACTTACCATGTCCACGCAAATCGAGACTTATTAATTGATAATTGTCGAATAAATACTTGCGTAACGGCTCTAATTCATGGATTGACCCAAGTCCACCATGAAGCATCAACAGCGGTTCACCAGTAAGATTACCCGATATCTCGTAATATATAGTTGAGCCATTGACGTTTATATAACTACTTGTATTTATCATTTTTCTTCCACTTCGAACTCTTTCAATTAATTTAACTGATAATGATAATCTTTTCCATTAATGCTTTTATTGGTATTATATCGGTTGTATATTTGATGCTCCGTACATTGTAGCCAAACTAAAAAAGCCACTTTATGAGTACTATTAAACAGTTATTTGTATTAAACGCTGTCTGTATGACAGCGATGATGTCGATCATTCCAGTGATCGGTCCGATTATTCGCGAAGTTGGTTTAATGGAATGGCATGGTGGCTTGGTGGTCGCTATGTCGGGAATAGCTTGGCTTCTTAGCGCAAAAAAATGGGGGGAGACCAGTGACAAGAAGGGACGAAAACCCGTATTGCTAGTCGCTACTTTAGGCTATGCGTGCTCTTTTATCCTCATGACGATATGGCTAGATCTATCCCTGAAAACAACCTTTCACTCACTCATCATACTCATAGGAATGATCGTTGCTCGCACATTCGTCGGCCTGTTTTTAGCGGCTATTACGCCTATTAGCACTGCGTTAGTGGCAGATATTACCTCGCCCAAAGAGCGACAAAGTGCCATGGCAAGTATTGGGGCAGCAAGTGCAATAGGGCTAGTTGCAGGGCCAGCTTTAGGTGGAATGTTATCTCAATACTCTCTGACACTGCCGTTGTACGTATTGTCAGTATTCCCATTCATCGCCTGGGTTACTATCAAGATCCGCTTACCAGAAACAACCATAATCCACGAGCCTTCCGAGAATACTCTAAGCTTTTTTGACCAACGACTTCGCTTCCCGGCACTCGCTATGTTCGCTTGTATGTTTGCTGTTATAACAGCCCAGATCATCATTGGATTTTTAATACTCGACCGCATCCGAGATACATCGGAACAAGCAGCTCAGCTGTCTGGTATCGTTTTGACCATCACTGGAATCACGTTAGGCATCACACAAGCTTTCTTAGCCAAAATGAAAAACAACGTATTACTAAAGAGTTTCATGATGGGTCCAATAATGGCATGTGCTGGCCTCGGTATTGTGTCAGTAGCACACTCAGCTACGCTTCTTATTACAGGCTATATATTTATGGCAATAGGGTTGGGACTCTTGTTTCCGGCGATACAAGCTATCACCGCCAACTCAGTAGATATGAACGAACAAGGTGCAGCTGCAGGTACAATTTCTGCCATCCAAGGGCTATCTTCCATTGTGGGGCCAATCACTGCAACGATACTTTATCAATACAACCAAAGCCTCCCATATTGGGTCGCCGCTTCGCTGATGGCCGGACTATTTCTGTTCGTACTCATGAATCAATCTAAATTCAATTCTCAATTTGAACACACTGATACGGAAATAGCGTAGAAAAATTAATGTCAGTCACAGTAAGTAAGTGAGCATAAAACTCTCAGGAAAAAGGCTTAAGAACAAGGCAGCTATTTTCGACAAGAAACTTCGATAAGTCGTTATTCTACAATCAAAATTTCTAACGATGTTACCGAGTGATTAACAAGCTAGGCTTACCCGTTGTTTACTATTATTGGTATTGCTAATAGTGGTATTTGCTACGATTGGTACATATCTAATGCAAACAGCAGCTACTAGTCAGACTAGATAGAGGCTAATATTCAGATACAAAAAAACCAGCACTGCGGCTGGTTTTTTAATGATGACAAATGCACCACATTATAAAGACTGCATAGTTATAAATATTGGATTATTTATAACCTCACGTCATTAGATTAAGCGTTGCCTTTCACTTGCACGTTAAGCTGCTCAGCAAAATCTAGCATGCGGTTCAATGGGATAAGGGACTTCACGCGCAGTTCGTCAGAAACGAAGATCTCGTGTTGCTCGCCACCATTCTCAAGCGCATTTTCAATCGCTTCAAGGCCGTTCATTGCCATCCAAGGGCAATGCGCGCAGCTTCGACAAGTTGCACCGGCACCTGCTGTCGGCGCTTCAATCAGCTCTTTTTCAGGAACCAGTTGCTGCATTTTGAAGAAGATACCTTTGTCTGTCGCGACAATCATCTGTGGATGAGGCAACTCTTTTGCTTTCTTGATCAGTTGACTTGTTGAACCAACAGCGTCAGCCAGTTCAACCACGCTTGCTGGTGATTCTGGGTGAACCAAAATAGCCGCTTCTGGGTATACTGATTTCATTTTCTTCAAAGCATCAGCTGAGAACTCGTCATGAACAATACACTCACCTTGCCAAAGCAACATGTCAGCGCCAGTTTGATTTGCGATGTAAGAACCTAGGTGACGATCTGGGCCCCAAATAATGGGTTTGCCTTCAGCGTCTAGGCTTTCAACGATTTCTAAAGCGATGCTCGACGTAACTACCCAGTCTGCACGAGCCTTAACAGCCGCAGAGGTATTCGCGTATACAACCACTGTATGGTCAGGGTGAGCATCACAAAATTCTGTAAATTTGTCTGCAGGACAGCCAAGATCAAGAGAACATTCAGCTTCTAGTGTTGGCATTAGAATGCGTTTTTCAGGTGTAAGAATCTTTGCTGACTCCCCCATAAAACGAACGCCAGCGATGATCAAAGTGCTTGCAGAATGGCGGTTACCAAACTTAGCCATTTCTAATGAATCGCCAACAAAACCACCAGTTGCTTCAGCCAGGGCCTGAATTTCAGGATCTGTGTAGTAGTGTGCAATTAGAACTGCATCTTTTTCTTGAAGTAGTGTTTTGATGTTTGCGATGTGGGCCTGCTTCTGAGCGTCGCTCAGTGGAACTGGCTTAGGCGGAAACGGGTAAACTGTATCGATTTTATCTAGTATATGACTCATTGCTCTTGCTCTACGCAACTTCTTCCGAGAATTAGAGTATTCTACACAGGACAGCGATTGGGATCAAAAAGGATTGGTTTCAAGCGATGACTAACTAATGCTTAAAACGCATAAACAAAGCGATGCGTTGGCATTACAAAGAAGAGAAGTAGACACAAAAAGAAAGTGATCAGATATAAAAAAGAGGTACCTGAGCACCCCTATTTTGTTTACAAATGGGTTTTAGCCACTTTAGCCGAAGCACTGTTTGGATACTCGGTTACAACTTGCTGGTAATATTTCTTAGCTTGCGTCGCGTTGTTGTTACGCGTAGCTATGTCACCAAGCTTAACCAGAGCATCAGAGCGCTTGTTGGAGTCTTTGTATGACACAACAGCGGCAAAGCTCTTCACAGCTTCCTTATCTTGCTTTTTAGCGAAATAAAGCTGACCTAACCAATAATGGGTGTTAGGCGTGAAGGTCGAGTCTGGGAAGTCTTTTTGAAACTTTTGGAATGCTGCAATCGCACCCGTGTAGTCTCGTTGCTTTAGAATCATATCTACAGCATTTTGATAAGCGGTTTGCTCATCAACATCAGTACTGAACGTACCAGAAGCATCCTTAGAACCTTCGCTCGCTGCTACTGCTACCGTTGCTGTTCCTGCTGCTTTCACCTCGCCTCTCACACGATCCAGTTCAATGAACAATTCACGTTGGCGCTCGAGCATTTGTTTCATATCGTAGCTGTTTCGCTCCAACTCACCACGAAGTTCACTGATCTCCAGTGACATATCGTCGATTTGCTGCTGCATTTGAAGCTGAACGAGATTACGATTTTGAAGCAAGCGCTCTAAACGCTCAATATCTGATTCGTTAGATGCTGATCGAGAGGAAGATGATGAATTTGTTGCGGTGCTATTAAGATCGGATACTGGAGCTGGTGCAGCGAACGTAGTGTTCGCTGCACTTGCCAGTAACGAAAGCAAAACGACTCGCTTTGTGTTACTGAACATGAGGCAATTCCTCAATTATATAGCCTACTGAAATTAGTAAACTAGTACTGCACGACGGTTTTTAGCGTACACGTCTTCAGATTGACCTAGAAGAAGTGGCTTCTCTTCACCGTAGCTTACGATAGAGATTTGGTCTGCTTGAACACCTAGAGCTTGTAGGTATTTCGCTACAGCTTGTGCACGACGCTCACCAAGTGCGATGTTGTACTCAGGAGTACCGCGCTCATCAGCATGACCTTCAACAGTAACGTTCATATCAACGTTCTTAACTAGGTATGCTGCGTGAGCTGCAAGCATTTCTTCGTAGTCGCCAGCGATAGTAGAGTTATCGAATGCGAAGTAGATTGTTTGAGTTTCGCGTAGCGCTTGCTCTTTAAGCTCTTGCTCAGACAGTTGACCGTTAGCGTCAATTGGCGTTACAACAGTTGTATCTACGTTGCCTTCTGAACCTGAAGTTGTTTGGTTGCTTTCTGTGCCAGATGTTGCAGAAGTTGCTTCATCAGTTGAGCTACATGCCGTTACTGCCATCACTGGTAGTGCAATCATCAAGCCTTTAAGAACTTTGTTAAGTTGCATCTTTTTTTCCTTACGTTATCAAACTTAGTTTCTACAGCGACTAAGTGCTATAGATAGTTAAATGCCACAATAGTTAACACTATCAATAGCTAAAAGAATGTATCAAATCAACTAGAGAAACGGTGACCACGAAGGCGCTCTTACGCGTCCGTTCGTTGCCGGTAATCTAGCCTTAAAACGACCGTCGATAGAAACCATCGATAGTACGTTTGTTTTATTGTAAATAGAGCTATAGATAACCATACCTCCATTCGGTGCAATACTTGGAGATTCATCTAACAATGTTTTTGTTAGCACCTGAACCGCACCGGTTTCCAAATCTTGTTTAGCCAAGTTAAAACCCGAATTGCTACGATTAACCATAATCAGGAATCGTCCGTCAGGGGTGATCTGGCCACCTAAGTTTTGGCTACCTTGCCAAGTAATACGAGATGTCGAATTATTTGACAAATTTACATTATAAATCTGTGGTTTACCACCACGATCAGATGTGAAAATTAGAGACTTGCCATCTGGGTGCCAGAATGGTTCAGTATTGTTAGAACGACCGCGGGTAATTTGAGTCAGCTTACGGCTAGCAAGGTCGAGTGTGTACACCTGAAGACTGCCTGTTTTCGACAATACCAACGCCAATGTTTTACCATCTGGCGAGAATCTTGGCGCACCATTATGACGAGGGTATGACGTCACTTTCTCGCGCTCACCCGTGTAAATATTCATTATGAATATTTCAGCTTGGCCATTTTGGAAACTCACATACGCAAGCTTCTTACCGTCTGGCGACCATGCTGGTGACATAAGAGGTTGCTTAGAACGAAGCACCAAACGCTCGTTAAAGCCGTCGTAGTCAGCAACACGAAGCTGGTACGGGTATTTGTCTTTGTCGTTCACAACTACGTAAGAAATACGCGTTAGAAACGCCCCTTTCTCACCCGTTAGCTCTTCATACACTAAATCAGAGATTCGGTGTGCGTACTCTCTCAAGCGTTTACCAGGCACTGTCGCTTTCTTGTTGAACAGCACATGATCTTTAGAAAGTACTAATTGGCCTTCATCGCTTAGTGCACGGCTTTGCCCTTTAGTCAGTTGACCACGAACAATGTCGATCAGTTGGTAGTTCACCACATACTGCCCTTCGGCATTTTTAGTGATGCTACCTGTTAGCAGTGAATCAACACCTAGGTTAGTCCAAGCATCAAAATTCACCTCGGTTTCGCTGTATGGCGTTTGAGGCATTTTACTTGTCGCAACTGGGCTGAATTTACCACTGCGTTGCAAGTCAGAAGCGATAACTGCTGACACATCGTGCGGCAATGGTCCTGCGCCTTCCCAACGGAAAGGAACAATAGCGATAGGTCGTGCAGAGTTAATACCATCTGTAATAACCAGCTCCAGTGCCGCATGGGCAAACTGGCTGCTTGTAGCTATTAAGAAAACAAAACTCAGTAATAGTTTCTTTAACACAAGTTCGTCCTTTTACTCTGGTGATACAGTTAAGTTAATGTCTTTCAGTGATTTTATAATGTCTGGGTCCTTAGGTAACGGGTAAGATTGCACTTGTGCTACCGCACGCTTCGTTGCCGCACATAAGCGACTGTCACCATCTAAGATACTCAATCTACCTAATATCGCATTAGATCCCGTTGGAATAAGCTTTAGGTTTACTCGACATGAACGACCTCTGTAGCTGTCTTCTAACAACAAGTTTTGTTGAATGAGTTGGGTATAGATAGCACCATAACGCTGCGCTTCATCACTAATAAATTGTTGTCTAGCTGAAGAGTTTTGAGTCGCTTCAGTTTCAAGCCCAGCAAAAATATCGTTCAATGCCGCTTCTTGCTGTTTACGCTCTTTCTCCGCTCTTGCTGCAGCTTCTTTCGCTTTACGGGCTTTTTCTGCTGCGGCTGCCGCTTCCTTCTCTTTCGCTATACGTTGTTTCTCAGCACGCTCAGCGGCTTCTTTTTCTTTACGAGCTTTTTCAGCGGCCTCTTTCGCGGCTTTTTCTTTCGCCACGCGTTCTTGTTCAGCTTTAGCAATGGCCGCTTCTTTTGCCTTGCGTTCTTTTTCTGCTTTCACAACCGCGGCTTCTTTCAACTTACGATCAGCTTCTGCTTTAGCGGCTTTCTTTTTCTCTTGTTTTAAGCGAGCCTCTTCAACTTTACGTTGCTTTTCATTTTCAACTCGACGCTTTTCCGCGTCGCGAGCCGCTTTGGCTTCTTTAGCTTGCTTTTCTTTCAGCTTTCGAATGTTCTCTTCTTCAGCTTTACGATTTTTTTCAAGTCGCTCGCTTTCACGTCTTAGTTTATCTAAACGCTCTTGCTCTTTTTTGCTCGCCGCTTCTCTTTGTTGACGAATCTGTTGAGCTTGCTGGCGAACCAACTGAGGATCAATCACCACAGCTTGAACCATCTGCCCTGTAGGCTTTGGCTCTGACATGGTGAAATCCGCTCCCCAGATGAGCGCAACGAATAAAACGACGTGCAGCCCAAGAGAAATAAGAAGCGGTGATCTAAAATTATTGGATTTTTTATTATTCGCTTTCATGAATGCTACGGAGCTATTCCCTTATATCCGTTAAAAGGCCAACCTTTGGCACACCTGCACGGCTTAATTCATCAAGTAAGATAACCACTTCAGCGTAAGGCGTTGCAGCATCACCGCCAACCGCCACTGGAGAATTTGGGTTCAGAGACAGCTCAGCTTTCACTCGGACGATAATGTCTTCCAGAGACAAGCCTCGCTGAACCTCTTCGTTATTAACGCTCAAACCAAGCTCACCATCTTTGTTCACTTCAACGATAATGAAACTCGCGTTGTCGTCACCCAATAGATCTTGTGCAGATTTGGCCGTTGAAGCTTGAGGCAATTCAACATCTACGCCTTGAGTAACAAATGGCGAAGTCACCATAAAAATAATCAGCAAAACAAGCATAACGTCGATGTAAGGTACAACGTTAATCTCTGCTGTCATTTTGCGTTTTTTAGGTTGGTATCCGGCCATCTATTATTCCCTGCCAGCCATCGCTTGACGGTGAAGAATACTGTGAAACTCTTCAGAGAAAGTCGCGTAGTTGTGCTCTAGCTTGCCTACTCGGCTGCTGAAGCGGTTGTACGCCATTACTGCTGGAATCGCAGCGAATAGCCCCATTGCTGTCGCGATCAGTGCTTCTGCAATACCAGGAGCAACCATTGCTAATGTCGCTTGCTTCACTTCTCCTAATGCGATGAATGAGTGCATGATGCCCCAAACCGTACCAAATAGGCCGATGTATGGGCTGATAGAACCGACAGTCGCCAAAAAAGGTAAGTTAGTTTCCAGTTCATCAACTTCGCGGGCAACCGCAACACGCATTGCACGACCAGTGCCTTCCATTATGAAGTCTGGAGACGCTGCATTTGATTTTCGAAGGCGAGCAAACTCTGTAAAGCCGGCGTAAAAAATCTCTTCAGTACCAGAGAGTTCGTCTTTGCGCTTATTACTCTCTTGATACAATTTAGCGAGATCAACACCAGACCAGAACTTATCTTCAAACACGTCAGTTTGTTTAGTAGCTTGAGATAATACTTTGCTTCGTTTGATGATCATCGCCCAAGAAACAACAGACATGCCCATGAGAATTAGCATGACCATCTTAACTAGTAAGCTAGCTTCTAAAATTAGGCCTAAGATTGAGATTTCAGCAGTCACTATTCGTTAGCTCCGTGAGAATAAATGTTGGCATTGCTTTGGGTTTCATTTTTTGATTGTCGATACATGCTACCTTAACCATTGCTTTACACAATGCTTTGCCATCAGGATTTACGATCTCTTGACAGAAGACCAAGGTAGCTCGCTTCAACTCGTAAATATTTGTAATGACTTGTAAAGAATCATCAAGGCGCGCACCTTGAATAAAATCGATGTCCATATGTCGGACTACAAAACCGATATCTTGTTCTAACAAGACTTGCTGAGAGACGCCAATTGAGCGCAACATCTCAGTTCGAGCGCGTTCGAAAAACTTAAGATAGTTTGAATGGTATACAACACCACCTGCATCGGTGTCTTCGTAATACACTGTCACTGGCCATGTAAATGGCTTAGATAATCCCTGCAATTTGATACCACAATTCAAAACGATAAAGATCTCACTATAACCTAACTCCTTATCATTAATAGTATATCGCTGTGAATTTTTTGATTTAAGAGACGAAAAAAAAGGCCATCTGTATAAGATGACCTCTTTTTGGCTAAAAACCCAACAAGTATAAAGGTTCACGTCGTTATGAACCTAAATCCTTTGCCTTTTATAAAAGGCGCAGCACCGTTAGGTAGAGCAAAATTGTGAGTGAAACGTATGGGCTGAACAGTAGTTGCCACATCCAAGCTCTCGGCTTAAATCCGATACCGTAAACCATGCTTGAACATGCTGCCCAAATGAACATTGGCCCGATGATCGCGTTAAAGCCACCGATGCTTGTCGCATACGCTTCAGGTTCCCACATCACTAAACCTACATGCATGAACCCCAATACTAGAGATAAAGCTCTTAACAGAGTCTTATCCATTGGTAGATGCAGTTTAGCGATTTGCTCTGCGAGATTACTCACTGTCTTTATCCATCATTTCTGAATGCTCTAACCATAGAGCATTGATGATGCCGAATGCACATGCTAGAAGTACACCCAAAATCCATGCGAAATACCACATAAAATTTCTCCTAAGTTATTTAACTTCTAGCTTAGTAAGCTGAAACGTCGTTATCTTCGATGTGTTTCTTATCTAGACGACCGAACATTTTGTAGTATGTCCACGTTGTGTAGCCAAGAATCACAGGAACCATTACCGCCGCAACTCCAGTCATAAGACCAAGCGTTAGCTCACTTGCTGTTGAATCCCACATAGTCAAACTATGGTTAGGGTTCAGGCTTGATGGCATTACGAATGGGAACATTGCAAAACCAGCCGTTAGAATAACACCAGCGTTAGATAGGCTTGAGAACAAGAATGCGAAACCACCACGCTCAAAGCGAGATGCAATCACAGCAAGTAGTGGCATTACTACACCAAGAATCGGCGCAGCCCACATTGCTGGATACGTTTCGAAGTTTGTCATCCAAGCACCAACTTGAAGTGATACTTCTTTATTTAGTGGGTTTGAATCAGCAAACGTGTCTATCGTGCTTGTAATTACATAGCCTTCGATAGATTGAACCCAGAAACCACCGACAACGAACAGAGCAATAGCAATTAGGCCAGTGATCTGAGCAACGTTACGTGCGCGGCTGTGCAGTTCTTCTGTTGTCTTCATTTGAAGCCATGTTGCACCTTGCATCACGAACAACATCAGAGCCAACACGCCACATAGTAATGCAAACGGGTTTAGCAGAGCGAAGAACGTACCATGATACTTAGACATCATCAGGTAGTTCAGTTCGAATGGAACACCTTGCAGTAAGTTACCAAATGCTACACCAAAGATGATTGGCGGAACTGTGCCACTAAAGCAAAGTGCGTAGTCCCATGCCTTACGCCATTTTGGCTCTTCAATCTTTGAACGGTAATCAAGAGCAAGTGGACGTAGCCAAAGTGCTGCTAGCGTCACGTACATTGCGAAGTAGAAACCAGAAAACGACGTTGCGTAAACCAATGGCCATGCAGCGAACAATGCACCACCCGCCGTAATTAGCCATACTTGGTTGCCATCCCAGTGAGGGGCAATAGTATTCAGCATAATACGACGTTCAGTGTCGCTCTTACCGATAACCGGTGAAAGAGCAGCAACACCCATGTCAAAGCCGTCAGTTACGGCGAAACCAACCAGTAGAACACCGATCAATACCCACCAAATAAGTCGTAAGCTTTCGTAATCAAACATAATATTCCCTCACTTATACTTCGACTGAACGGCTAACTTTGTCTTCAACAGAGTTATCGTTTTGTTCAAAGTGGTAACGGCCTGTCTTTAAGCTACTTGGACCTTTACGTGCGAATTTCAGCATTAGGTAAACTTCAGCAATCAAGAACACTGTGTACAGTGCAAGAATTGCAAATAGAGAAGTCCAAAGCTGTTCAATAGTCAGTGCTGATGCAGCAACGTTAACCGGCAGGATTTCACCAACCGCCCATGGTTGACGACCAAATTCAGCAACAAACCAACCTGCTTCAATCGCAATCCAAGGTAGTGGGATTGAGAATAGCGCCGCTTTAAGTACCCATGGTTTCTGTTCGATCTTCTGACGACACGTTTGAACAAACGCCGCACCGAATACAAACAGCATGATGAAGCCACAAGCAACCATCAGACGGAACGACCAGAATAGAGGCCAAACTGTTGGGATAGAATCATCCGCAGCCATTTGGATTTGGTCTTCTGTTGCATCAACAACATCGTCTGTGTAGCGCTTAAGAAGCAGACCGTAACCTAGGTCACCTTTTACTTCATCAAATGCCGCTTTGTTCTCTTCTGAACGGTCACCACCACGTAGCTTTTCAAGCAACTCATACGCATACATACCGGTACGAATACGATCAACGTGATCGTCGCGCAAGTCACGTAGTCCTGTTACTTCTGTATCAAAAGAACGTGTTGCAATAATACCCATAACGTAAGGAATCTTAATTGCGTAGTCTGTGTGCATGGTTTCTTGGTTTGGAACACCAAATACAGTGAACGCGGCCGGTGCTTCTTCAGTGTGCCATTCAGCTTCAATAGCTGCTAGCTTCACTTTTTGAACTTCACCAAGCTCGTAACCAGATTCATCACCTAGCACGATTACTGACAAGATTGCCGCCATACCGAAAGATGCTGCAATCGCAAAAGAGCGACGAGCAAAGGCAAGGTCACGACCTTTAAGAATGTAGTATGAGCTGATACCAAGGATGAACATTGCACCCGTTGTGTAACCAGACGCTACTGTGTGTACGAATTTAACCTGTGCTACTGGATTTAGTACAACTTCAGCGAAGCTCACCATTTCCATACGCATAGTTTCAAAGTTAAATTCCGCACCCACTGGGTTTTGCATCCAGCCGTTAGCTACCAAGATCCAAAGCGCAGAGAAGTTAGAACCAAGTGCTACTAACCACGTTACCGCTAAGTGTTGACGCTTTGACAATCTGTCCCAACCGAAGAAGAAAAGACCAACAAAAGTAGACTCTAGGAAGAATGCAACAAGCGCTTCGATAGCCAGCGGAGCACCGAAGATGTCGCCAACATAGTGAGAATAGTATGACCAGTTAGTACCGAACTGGAACTCCATGGTTAAGCCTGTCGCTACACCAAGAGCAAAGTTAATACCAAACAATTTACCCCAGAACTTAGTCATGTCCTTGTAAATTTGCTTGCCAGTCATTACATAAACTGACTCCATAATGGCAAGTAGAAATGCCATACCTAAAGTCAGTGGAACAAATAGGAAGTGATACATCGCTGTAAATGCAAATTGCAATCGCGACAGATCAACAACATCAATCATGGTAACTCCTTTGTGTCGGCTGAATGACACTTGTGTGATTATTCACCGCAAAAATCCGTGTTAAAACAATTCGTGAGATTGTTATTACAAATTGAAATTTGTAGTAAAAACGTACCGTTATAGTTAGATTATTGTTAAGCATGAGCTAATATAGCTGGCGCTAATATTACTGGTAAAATCAGTATGTTTCAAAAGGTTTATAGGAGAACCTTGCGTTGATTTGTATCAATTTTATTCAAGCAAATTAGAGTTATTTTTGAACAGTTATGATTAAAATCACACCAATTATGTCTCTATTAATAGCAGCATATGATATCTGTGACAAAAGCTCAGCACTGCATCAACATATGAATTACAACTACCCATAAAGTATTAACAAAAAACATGACAGCTTATTTCATTTTTTGTTACTCAATTCAAACGTGAAATCAAAGTTTTCATTTTTGATGGAGCTATTCAGCTTTTTTATCGACTCGCTCAAAGAGTTGTTATTCAATAGAAAGCAAAAAATCCCAGCGCTTATGCAACTGGGATCTTTAAAAATGAATAAATTAACGATTAGATGGTTTATCGATGCCGAAGTGTAAATACGCTCTGTCGGTCGCGATTCGACCTCTTGGCGTTCTTTGTAGATAACCTTGCTGAATCAAGTAAGGTTCTAACACATCTTCTATGGTATCTCTCTCTTCACCAATCGCCGCAGCCATGTTGTCGATACCAACAGGGCCACCACCAAACTTCTCCATAATCGCAAGCAAAAGCTTCCTATCCATGTAGTCGAAACCTTTAGCATCGACATCCAACATGTTTAGCGCTTTATCAGCAACCTCTGGGCAAATATGTCCATCGCCTTTCACTTCCGCATAGTCACGAACACGGCGCAGTAAACGGTTAGCAATACGTGGCGTACCACGAGCTCGACGAGCAACTTCTAACGCCCCTTGCGATTCCATAGAAAGACCAAGACAATCAGCACTTCGTTGAACGATGTTTTGTAAATCTTCAACTTTATAGTACTCAAGACGCTGAGTAATACCGAAACGGTCACGCAACGGCGATGTCAGTGAACCAGCACGAGTGGTTGCGCCAATCAAAGTGAAAGGAGGAAGGTCGATCTTGATAGAACGTGCCGCTGGGCCTTCACCAATCATGATATCTAATTGGTAATCTTCCATTGCCGGATACAGAACCTCTTCAACCACAGGACTAAGGCGGTGGATCTCATCAATGAATAGAACATCATTTTCTTCAAGGTTGGTCAGCAATGCCGCCAAGTCACCTGCTTTTTCCAATACAGGTCCTGAAGTGGTACGAATGTTCACATCCATTTCATTAGCAACAATGTTTGCCAATGTGGTTTTGCCCAAGCCTGGAGGACCAAATATCAACAGATGATCGAGCGCTTCATTACGCATTTGTGCTGCTTTGATGAAAATTTCCATCTGACCACGGACGTGATCCTGACCTTGATAGTCAGCCAGTGCTTTAGGGCGTATTGCACGATCAATGACATCTTCATCTTTGAATACTGGGTTGTCCGGTGCAATAAGGCGATCGGCTTCAATCATAAATTCTGCTATTCCTAACTATGCTCTTGTTGACTCTGCGCTTCTTGATTCAGTGTAAAGGCAAAGTGAATGAGTCTATTTTGTAGAACAAGTATATGAGGTATTAAACCATCGATTTGAGAGCTTCGCGAATCAACTGTTCGCTGGTCATGCCATCTTTAGCTACTTGAGAAACCACCTTAGAAGCTTGAGTCGGCTTGTAGCCTAATGCAAGTAGCGCACTTACCGCTTCTTCTTCCGCGTCGTGCACCGTTGGCATAGAGTCCATTGGCGCTGCATCTGTTGCAGGTGTAAACAGATCACCTGCGCCCCACCCTTTCAGGCGGTCTTTCATTTCAACAACAAGGCGTTCTGCCGTTTTCTTACCCACACCCGGCAGTTTAACCAGCGTAGAGATATCTTCTCGTTCAACGCTCTGAACGAATTGGCTAGCGGTCATGCCTGAAAGAATCCCAAGACCAAGTTTAGGGCCGACACCATTAGCTTTAATCACTTCACGGAACAAGGCACGCTCTTTAACCGTGTTAAAACCATAAAGTAGCTGAGCATCTTCACGTACCACAAAATGAGTGTAGATAATTGCCTCTTCGCCTACGTTTGGTAACTCATAAAAACAGCTCATTGGCATTTGAACTTCATAACCAACACCACTGACTTCAATCAATAACTCTGGTGGCTGTTTTTCTATTAATGTACCGCGGAGACGTCCGATCACAATTCACTCTCTTGATGGAATTTAATTTGAGGGACAGAATATAAAAGAACTGGATACTTATCCAGTTCTTTGTGTTTTTTGAAGTGAATAATTTAGGCTTGTTTGGCTTGCGAGACCACGCTGTTCAAGCTCGCGACCAATTCTTTAACCGAAGTCACATGACCCGTTAGCTCAGAACCATAATTCGCGACTAAGCCTGACACCGATTTAGTTTCCGCCACACTTTGAGCCACTTCTGAACTGGCGAGATCGAGCTCTTTTAACGAATTCATCTGCATTGCCATAATATTGGTGAGCTGATTAACATCTGTTGATATGGTTTGCACCTCTGAGATGATGCCGTTCATCTCGCTCGCCGTGGTTTCGATGATTGCTCTGCCATGCTCCACTTCCTCTTTACTTCGGTCTAACAAAGTTCGAATCTCTATCGCGGAATGACTGCTTTTCGCCGATAGCTCTCTTACCTGATCCGCTACCACAGCAAAGCCTCGCCCCTGCTCACCTGCACGCGCAGCTTCGATTGCCGCGTTGAGTGCTAATAGGTTGGTTTGCTCAGCAACCGAGGTGATCAAATCAGCCACTTTCATGATTTCTTGATTACTTTGAATGATTTGACTGATCGCATCGGTTGAAGCTTCTAATGACTCTGAGCTCTTTTGCGCTTTGGTTCCCACCGCTTCGCTGCGTTCTTTCAGTTCACCTACAAATGAATTGGACTCTTCGATACCTTGGGTCATTTGGTGCAATTGTTGGCTCATCTCTTCGGCAGCGCTCGCTTGAGATTCACAATTGACATTCAACACTTCGACTTGAGCATGCAAGTCTTGTGACTGCTGTTCTAAATGAACCGAAACACCTTGTAGACTCTCTGAATTCGAATTAGCTTGATCAAGCACCACAGACAGTCGCCCTTCACTTTGAGTCGCTTGATTGGCAATCTGTTGGCTTTCTGAAATCGCATCCTCTGCCATTTCGATCGCCACCTCTTTCTGTTTCGCAGTAAATGCTTGGGCAATGCAGATCACCACCAACGGCATAATCACACCGGACCACGTTTCTACCACTACCGCATCAGGAGTTAACTCAAGCTGGGGAAATGCAAATCCATTGAGATGTGCTGAGGTCATCACTAATGAAACACCGATAACCAGTCCACTCCACACCAAAGCCACAATTCGTGTTCCTGATAAGAAAAAAGCGACTACTAACAAAGGCACCCAATAAGCTTGAGTGGAAGCCACAACCCCACCGCTTTGATAAATGATGTTCAACGCGTGGACAGCCATGCCGACAAAACCAAAGTTAAGTGCAAGGCTCGGCTTACTCGTCACACGAAGTAGCAGTGCCGAGATCAGTTCGAATACGATAAGAAATACAGATGTGGCGACCAGAAGTTGCTCTTCGTGCTTAGTCCACTTGATTAAGCTATAGACACCCACGAAGAATGCGATAAAAGTGAAGAGTAATAAGATATCGGCTTGTCTGACTCCGTTGTTACTCCACCCGTTACTTTTGGGTAGAAACAGCGCGCGCCACAGCTTGATTGGGTTCATCAGTGATCATCCTTGATTAACTTGTAAGACCTCTGATCAATGTTAATAACATGTTAAATGATACGCAATGTTATTATCTGGGTTATGTTCGAAAGATCTCATTTCATCAAGGATTTAGAGGCGTATTGTTTTGATATGAGCCAAACAGGGCGTGAGGCTCATCAATAGAATAAGTTTAAAAGGCAGAATTAGGAACTAACAATAGAATGAGATTTAACGGTAACGCCCTTTTCTTGCTCCCGTTGCTTTACCTGCAAGTGCGACCAAGGTTTTATTGGTGTTAGCGTGAGTGATCGCTACGCCTAGAGCATCGGCTGCGTCGGCTTGTGGCTTAGCGGGTAGTTTGAGCATGCTCATCACCATATTCTGAACCATAGACTTATCAGCGCCACCATTACCAGTTACCGCTTGTTTGATCAAACGAGCCGCATATTCATGTACAGGTAAATCTGCATTCACCGCTGCTACAATCGCACTGCCACGAGCTTGACCAAGTTTAAGTGCTGAATCGGCATTCTTCGCCATGAACACTTGTTCGATCGCGAATACGTCAGGCTGAAACTGAGTGATGATTTCGCTCACACCGGCGTAGATTTGTTTGAGTCGGCCTGGCAATTCTTTTTCAGAGGTACGAATACAACCGCTACCTAAGTAATATAGATGGCGACCATTTTGACGAATCACGCCATAGCCGGTAATACGAGAGCCAGGGTCAATCCCTAAGATAATAGACATAACTTCAATACTGATTATTTATACATACTTTTCAGCTTAGTATATCGAACGCAAAAAAAAATGCCCGTCAAATTAACGGGCATTTTCTAATTTACTCACAAATCTTGGCTAATTAATTAAGAGCTCTCTATCAACTAGGATCTCTTCATCAACAAGAAAGATAACAGGCTTACGCTTGCTCTTTCTTCTCTGCCAATTTAACAGCGATTGCTAGCTCTTCCAGTGATGCTGGGTTTGCTAGGCTTGGCGCGTCTGTTAGTAGACATGCTGCAGCTGTTGTTTTCGGGAATGCGATAACATCACGGATGTTCTCTGTACCACAAAGAAGCATAGCTAGACGGTCAAGACCGAATGCTAGACCTGCGTGTGGTGGCGTACCGTACTTAAGTGCTTCAAGTAGGAAGCCGAACTTCTCTTGTTGCTCTTTAGCTTCAATACCTAAGATACCGAATACAGCCGTTTGCATTTCTGCGCTATGAATACGTACCGAACCACCGCCTACTTCGTAGCCGTTGATTACCATGTCGTATGCATCAGAGTTTGCTGCTGCTGGGTTCGCTTTTAGCTCTTCCGCGTTCACACCTAGTGGCGATGTGAATGGGTGGTGCATTGCGTGTAGGTTACCTTCGCCGTCTTCTTCGAACATTGGGAAGTCAACAACCCACAGTGGAGCCCATGCAGATGTGTCTGTTAGCTCTAGATCAGTACCTAGTTTAAGACGAAGTGCGCCCATTGCTTCAGCAACGATGCCCGCTTTGTCTGCGCCAAACAGAATGATATCGCCAGATTCAGCTTGAGTGCGTTCTAGAATACCGTTGATTACGTCTTCGCTTAGGAATTTAGCAACTGGAGATTGAATACCTTCCATGCCTGCAGCACGGTCGTTAACCTTCATCCAAGCTAGGCCTTTCGCGCCGTAGATGTTTACGTGTTCAGCGTAACCGTCAATTTGCTTACGAGTTAGCTTAGCACCACCTGGAACACGGATAACCGCTACGCGACCTTTTTCGTCGTTAGCTGGGCCAGAGAATACTTTGAACTCAACGTCTTTAACCAAATCAGCAACGTCCACTAGCTCTAGTGGGTTACGTAGATCTGGCTTATCAGAACCGAAACGACGAATCGCTTCAGAGAAAGGCATTACTGGGAATTGACCTAGTTCAACATCTAGAAGTTCTTTCCACATATCGTGAACAAGCTTCTCAGTCACGTTACGCACTTCTTGAGAAGTCATGAAAGATGTTTCGATATCGATTTGAGTAAATTCAGGCTGACGGTCAGCACGTAAATCTTCATCACGGAAACATTTAACGATTTGGTAGTAACGGTCAAAACCTGACATCATCAGCAGTTGCTTGAACAGCTGAGGAGATTGAGGAAGTGCGTAGAAGCTACCTTTGTGAACACGGCTTGGTACTAGGTAGTCACGAGCGCCTTCAGGTGTCGCTTTCGTTAGTACTGGCGTTTCGATGTCTAGGAATAGGTTCTCGTCTAAGAAACGACGAACGAAGCTAGAAGCACGCGCACGAAGCTTGATACGGTCGCTCATTTCTGGACGACGAAGATCGATGTAACGGTACTTAAGACGCTGCTCTTCAGAGTTCGTTTGGTTGAAGTCTAGTGGAAGCGCTTCTGAACGGTTGATGATCTCAAGGCCAGTTGCGTAAAGCTCAACTTCACCCGTCGCCATATCTTTATTTACTTGGCTGTTCGGACGAACGCGTACTTCACCAGTAAACTTGATACAGAATTCATTACGCAGTTGGTTAGCGATCGGAAAGATATCTTTCATACCTGGATCGACAACAACCTGAACGACGCCTTCACGATCTCGCATATCGATAAAGATAAGACCGCCTAAATCACGGCGACGGTTTACCCAGCCGCACAATTCTACAGTTTGTCCCGCCAGGGACTTGTTCAGGTTACCACAGTAATGGGTACGCATAATGAATTTCCCAATCTCTTAATTATTTACTAATTTCCAAGCTGTCAGTGGTCATTCCACACAACAGAGCAAAGGAACATTTATACGCGGAAACTCGCTTAAAATCGACCTTCCACATTCGAATTTATTGTGTTTTATCTGGCTTTGCTGCTTTTTAGCCCATCAAGTGCGCAAAGATTCATCAAAACCGAAAGAATTGCGATAATTATATCTCGAAAGTACCTTAATCAGCAAAACTCTCGTAAAGTAGATTTTAGGGCGCGTTGACCTTTCGTGGTTAAATTTTGTTCGAGATAAAAGCGTTTTAATCGCGGCGA